>DAHUZD010000274.1 GCA_027306745.1 Acidobacteriaceae bacterium | reverse complement strand
GGCGCTGGACCAGTTGCGGGCAGAGAACGCACCCGAGTATGGAAATTTTGTCAGGCACTGGTACGACCAATATGACATTGGCCAAAAGAACAACTGGGCGGCACCGGACCTGAACGATTCCAAATGGAAGCAGGTTCCCGTCCCCGGCGGCTTTACCGAGCTGGGCGTACCTGATACGCCGGCGGTGGTCTGGTTCCGCAGGGAAATCACACTGCCGGATCCTCTCCCCAAAGCTGCGCCGGGTGCAAGTGTTCCGGCAGGGCCGTTTTCGCCCGGCGGCACGACGCTCCACTTGGGATCGATTGAGCGCATGGACACCGCGTACGTCAACGGTGTTGAAGTGGGTGCCAGCTCTTGGGTGGAAAATCCGCGCGTATATTTCATTCGGTCCGGTATCCTGAAGCCTGGCCGCAACGTCATCGCGCTTCGCATTCTCAAAACGCTGCCGAAGGGTGGGTTCCTGTCCAAGGCAGACGATCTTTATCTTTCGCTCGCCGATGGCACCAAGGTTCCTCTGGCGGGTGAGTGGAAGGCCAAATTGAGTGTGGATGCGCGCCCGCCACATACGTTGCCGCTCACGTACGAAAACTGGCCCGTGATGCCGACCGTGCTCTATGACGGAATGCTGAAGCCGGTCGCGCCGCTGTCAATAACAGGCGCCATCTGGTACCAGGGAGAGCAGAACTCTCCACGCGGCTACCAGTATCGCAAGCTGCTGCCAGTCGTGATCGCGAATTGGCGCTCATTGTTCGGCCAGGGAGATTTCCCGTTCTACATTGTCAGCCTGCCGGCCTTTACCCCGCGCAGCTCCACTCCATTGGATGGTGATGAGTGGGCAGAATTGCGCGAGTCGCAGGCGATCGTTGCGGCCACCGTGCCCAACTCCTGCCTGGCTGTCACTATCGACACCGGCGATGCGAATAGCATCCATCCCAAGAACAAACAACCCGTCGGCGACAGACTTGCGCTGTGTGCGCTTGCGCAACATTATGGGGAGCACTTTGTTGATTCCGGCCCTACGCTCGCTTCGGTCCAGCGCCTTCCCGATGCGATTCGTCTGTACTTCAAGCACACAGACGGAGGGCTCGTCGTGAAAGGCGGCAAGCTGGAGGAGTTCTCCATCGCCGGAGAAGATCGCAAGTGGCACTGGGCTGACGCGCGCATCGAGGGTGACAGCGTCGTGGTCTCATCGCCCGCAGTTCCCAAACCCACGCAGGTGCGCTATGCCTGGCAGTCCAACCCTGCCGCCACACTCTTCAATGGCGCAGGGCTTCCGGCGGTTCCTTTCCGCACGGATAACTGGCCGGAGAAAACCGAGAGCGCCAGATCGTATTGAGCAGAATGCTTCGCTGGTGGGTGTTTCTTTTAGGATGGCAACAATATCGCTGATTCGTCCGCGATATCGTTGCCCCTAAAAGCCGCCATCTCCCATTCACTTTGCCGCGTGGCCTCGGCTTTGCACCCCGACAGCTTATAGCCAAGGAGCTGCTGACAACTATGGATGAGCCTGCATTTGATCCAGAGCAAGATTGAGCTGGAGCACATTGACCCGGCGCTCTCCTAACAATCCAAATTCGCGCTCCGTTACATTTTTCTGGATCAGAGCCTCGACTTGATTCAAAGGGAGGCCTCGCGCCTGCGCAACTCGGCTCGCCTGATATTCAGCCGCAGCCGGTGTAATGTCCGGATCCAGCCCCGATGCCGAAGCCGTCACCAGGTCGATCGGCACGGGACCGCCAGCGGTGTCTGTCTGCTCGTTCTTAACGCTGGCCGAAATTCTGTCGACTAGTTTTTGGCTGCTCGGCGACCAGTTCGAACCGCCTGAGGCCGTTGCATCATATCCATTTCCAGCAGCCGAAGGTCGGCTATGGAAGTAGCTGGGGCCGCTGAAGGGCTGGCCAATCCAGTGCGAACCTAGAATGGTTCCATTCTGCACGATCAGTTGTCCGTTCGCCTGATCCTTCCACACGTGCTGCGCGATCAGCGTCACCAGCATCGGATAGCCCAGACCCAGCAGCAACGTGGTTACCAGCGTGTAGCGAAGCGAGATGATCAGAAGTTTTTGCATAGCATTTCTCCCTACGGTGAAGCCTTAAGCAAGATGGAGCGCTGTAATCAGCATGTCGATGGCCTTGATGCCTATAAACGGCGCCACCAATCCGCCGAGTCCAGAGATCAGCAGATTTCGGCGCAGCAGAGCCTCCGCACTCATCGCGCGGTAGCCAACCCCGCGCAGCGCCAGCGGAATCAGTACGACGATAATGAGTGCGTTGAAGATGACCGCCGACAAAATCGCGGACTGCGGTGTGTGCAGGTGCATGATGTTGAGCATGTCGAGCACAGGGAAAGCCACGGCGAACATGGCAGGAATAATGGCGAAGTATTTTGCCACGTCGTTGGCGATGGAAAATGTGGTCAATGCGCCGCGTGTCATCAAAAGCTGTTTTCCTATCTCGACAATTTCAATCAGTTTGGTGGGATTGGAATCCAAATCGACCATGTTGCCAGCCTCTTTTGCCGCCTGCGTGCCGGTATTCATCGCCACGCCGACATCTGCCTGCGCCAGTGCTGGAGCGTCGTTGGTTCCGTCGCCCGTCATGGCGACCAGCTTGCCGCCAGCCTGTTCGCGGCGAATCAGATCCATCTTGTCCTTGGGCTTGGCTTCAGCCAGAAAATCATCCACGCCCGCTTCTCGCGCAATGGCTGCTGCCGTCAAAGGATTGTCGCCAGTAATCATGACGGTGCGAATGCCCATGCGGCGAAGTTGGGCGAAACGCTCCTTCATGCCGCCCTTCACAATGTCCTTCAGGTGAATCACGCCGAGGGCCATCTTGTTCTCTGCAACCACCAGCGGGGTTCCCCCCGCGCGCGCAACCAGCTCCACTGCGTTGCGAACATCTGCCGGAAGCTCACTGCCTGACTCCTGTAAGAATTTTGCGATGGCGTCAACGGAGCCTTTGCGGATGATGCGACCATCCAGATTCACACCCGACATTCGAGTGACGGCGCTGAACGGCAAAAACTCTGCGTGCGAAGGAGCCATCTCGCGTCCGCGCAGGCCATAGCGCTCCTTGGCCAGCACAACAATGGAGCGGCCCTCTGGCGTTTCATCGGCCAACGAGGAGAGCTGTGCCGCATCGGCGAGTTGATCTTTGCTGATGCCCGGTGCGGGAATAAATTCCGTTGCTTCTCGATTGCCCAGCGTGATGGTGCCCGTCTTGTCGAGCAAGAGCGTGTTCACGTCACCCGCCGCCTCCACCGCGCGGCCAGACATGGCCAGTACATTGTGCTGTACCAGCCGATCCATGCCCGCAATGCCGATGGCCGAGAGCAAGCCGCCGATTGTGGTGGGAATCAGGCAGACCAGCAGAGAAACCAACACAAAGACGCTTTGCGGCGCGTTGGAATATAGGGCAAAGGGTTGCAGCGTGACCACGGCCAGCAGAAAGATGAGTGTTAATCCCGCCAGAAGAATGTTTAGCGCGATCTCATTCGGTGTCTTCTGGCGTTCCGCGCCTTCTACCAATGCAATCATGCGATCAAGAAATGTCTCACCCGGATTCGAGGTGATTTTGATGCGCAATTGATCGGACAATACACGCGTGCCCCCGGTGACGGCTGAGCGGTCTCCTCCCGATTCACGAATGACCGGCGCGGACTCCCCAGTAATCGCCGACTCATCCACTGAAGCGACACCTTCAATCACCTCGCCGTCACCGGGAATCAACTGCCCTGCGATCACCAGCACAATGTCGCCTGCACGCAGTTGCGTGCTGGGAACCTCTTCCACCGTTCCGTTCTCCAGCAGGCGATGCGCGATCGTCTCTGACTTTGACTTGCGCAACGATTCAGCCTGGGCCTTGCCCCGGCCTTCAGCCATGGCCTCAGCAAAGTTGGCAAAGAGCACGGTGAACCAAAGCCAGAAAGTGATCTGCAAATCGAAGCCAATATCCGGACGATGTGCCAGAAAATCGCGGACGACCAGAACGCTGGTTAGTACGCTGCCAATCTCCACCACAAACATCACTGGGTTGCGCAGAATGATACGCGGGTTCAGCTTGCGAAAGGACTCCACTGAAGCTGTTGCGACTATGTGGCGGTCCCACATGGATTTTTTTCCGCTGCGTGCAGGATGCACCATAAATATCTCTCCTTAAAAGCTGTGTCCGGCGCGGAGCAACAGATGCTCCAGCACGGGGCCAAGACTAAGAACAGGGAAAAACGTCAGTGCGCCAACAATCAGAATCACCCCGACGAGCAGCACCGTGAACAGGGGAGTGGTCACTGGAAAGGTTCCCACTGATGGTGGCGTGTAGCGCTTGCCGGCAAGATTGCCCGCGATGGCCAGCACGGGAACGATCATCAGGAAGCGACCGGCCAGCATGGCAAAGGCCAGCGTCAGGTTGTACCAGTTAGTGTTGGCGTTGAGTCCGGCGAATGCGGAGCCATTATTTCCTGTCGCTGAGGTGTATGCGTAGAGGATCTCGGAGAGTCCGTGCGGACCAGCGTTGTTCAGGCTGCTGAGGCCAAGATTTGGCAACAGCACCGACGCGGCAGCGAAGCTGAGAATGATAAGCGGAAAAATGAGAATGTAGAGCATCGCCATCTTTACGTCATACGACTCAATTTTTTTACCGAGATACTCCGGTGTGCGCCCAACCATCAACCCCGCGATGAATACAGCCAGTACGACGAAGATCACCATGCCATAAAGCCCGGCACCGACGCCGCCAAAGATTACCTCACCCAGCAGCATGTTGGTAAGCGGAACCAGCCCACCCAGCGGCATAAATGAATCGTGCATGGAGTTGACCGCACCGCAGCTTGTGTCGGTTGTGACTGTGGCGAAGAGCGCGGAGTTGACGATGCCAAAGCGAACCTCTTTTCCCTCCATGTTGCCACCCGCCTGCAGCTTGCTTGCACGCTGGTCCACAGTGTGCAGTAACGGATTCGGTTGAGATTCCGCCCAGTAGGCGGTGGTGAGTCCAGCGAAGAACAGCACGGCCATTGCAGCAAAGACGGCCCAGCCGTGCCGCGGAGAACCTGTCAGGCGGCCCAGCGTAGCGGTGAACCCTGCAGGGATTAAAAAGATGGCCAGCATCTCCAGAAAATTGGTCAGCGGCGTTGGATTTTCAAAGGGGTGGGCGCTGTTGGCATTGAAAAATCCACCACCATTGGTGCCCAGTTCTTTAATGGCCTCTTGCGATGCTACTGGCCCTTGCGCGATGGTCTGTGTCGTTATGGCTGGCGTGGTCTGAGTTGCGGGCTGCGGCTGCACCAGCTTGGCTGTGTCATACGGACGAAAATTTTGAATCACGCCTTGCGAGACCAACGCCAGCGCCAGAACCAAAGCGCCGGGCAACAAAACCCAAAGTGTGGCGCGTGTCATATCCACCCAGAAATTACCCAGCGTCTTATGTTCACGCCGTGAGATGCCGCGGATCAGCACCAAGGCAACCGCCATGCCCAACGCTGCGGAGGTAAAGTTGTGATACGCCAGACCTGCCATCTGGGTCAGATAGCTCATCGTGGTCTCAGGCGTGTAGGCCTGCCAGTTGGTGTTGGTTGTGAACGACGCCGCCGTATTCAACGCCAACGCAGCAGGCACATTCGGCAGATGCTGCGGGTTCCACGGCAACCAGGCTTGCGTGCGCTCGATGAGATACAGCACCAACATCGAGACGAGGCTGAAGGCCAGCATCGCCATGCCGTACACTGTCCACGGCATCTCCTCGGTTGCATCCACGCCCGTCAATTTGTAAATCAGCCGTTCAATCGGGCAGAGGATTGGATCGAGCCAAGTGCGCTCACCTTCAAACACGCGCGCCATGTAGAGGCCGATGGGCTTGGTCGCCACCAGAATGATGCTGTAGAAAAGAAAAATTTGCAGCCAGCCATTCGTTGTCATTAGAACTTCTCCGGACGCAGCAATGCGTACACAAGATAGGCCATCAGCAGCACAGACAGTGTGAGTACAACTACGGTTTCAACAGTCATTGTCGTTACCTCAATCGATTGCAAGCATGCATATACAGCGCGGATACTCCAAAAAACACGATTCCAAAAAGCACCATGTAAAGATCAATCATCATTGCGGTTCTCCTCTGCGACGGGAGATTGCTCTTTCGCTTTCTCTCCCGTTTTTCGCCGGGAAATCTTCCATCCTCAGCATCGTGGACGTCTTCACTTTTTTCACGGGAGCCAACATCGTCCCCAACTCATGCACACTGGGATGCGTCCAGCGCAGTCTGCTCCAGATGCGCAGTAACAATCGATATTCCATCGCCAGCAAGACGACACAAGCAGCCAACCCGCAGATGGCATACACAATCATGAAGAGCCAACTTCTTTATTGGAACCGCGTGCGCGTAAATTGGGGATAAGAAGGTGATAAGGAATTTGTAAAGGAGGGAATTGCGAATTGGGGAGAGGCGTGGATCTAACGGTCAGGGCTGATATCGCCAGCAGGTTCAAAGCGATAGCCGACCCAGGGTTCGGTCAGGATATATT
>DAHUZD010000400.1 GCA_027306745.1 Acidobacteriaceae bacterium | reverse complement strand
GCATGGCTGCTGGCTGACAAGCAGGCGGATCTGGCACAGCAGGCCGTGGCGACGGCGCAGGCTTTGGCGCAGAGCAGCCAAGCGCGCGTCGCTGCGGGCACGGCCGTCGATGCCGACGCGCTGGCCGCGCGCGTCAACCTGGAGATGCGCCAGCAGGAAGCGATCCGCGCACGCAGCCGGGTGCAGATTGCGCGCGCACAAATGGAAATGGCTCTTGGCGCACAACTGGCGCCGGGACAGCAGCCCGCCGAAACGCTCACAGAGCAGAGGCTTCCCGCGGACGGGCTGGAACAGGATGAGACACGAGCCTTGCAGCAACGCGCCAGCCTGCAGGCCGCTGCTGCGCAGTTGGATGCGCAGCGCAGCGGTTTGCACAGCGCGAAATCTGCATTCGGGCCTCACCTGGATCTCTACGGCTCCTATGAAGCGGACAACCCCAACCTGACGCAGGGCGGCAGCACAAATTGGATGACAGGCGTGGAACTTCGCGTGGACATCTTTAGTCGCAGAAAATATGCCGCGCTCGCCGACGCGCAGGCGCGGTTGAGTTTGGCGCAAGCGCAGATGAAGAGTGCGCAGAATCAAGTCCGCTTACAAGTGAGCCGTGCGTACTCCGAGCAGGACGCAGCGCGCCAGATGCAGGATGTGGCCCGAGCGGCCATTGCGCAGGCGCAGGAAAGTTTGCGCATCACGCGCGACCGCTATGACGCAGGCCTGGCGACCATGACCGATCTGTTGCGCGCAGAGGACGCAGAGCGCAGCAGCCAGATGGAATACTGGCAGTCCGTTTACAACGCAGTTCTGGCCCGCGCTGCGCTCCTGCACGCGATGGGAGACTTAACTCCGCAATCCCCGGTGGTGACCCAATGAAACGCATCGCAGAAAATCGGTATTTGAAATCCTCCGCCATTTTTGGCGTGCTGTGCATCGCGGCGATGGGTGTCAGCGGCTGCTCGTCGCAGAGCAGTGTAGCTGCCGCCACGCCAGAGGTGGTGCGTGGTGTGTCGTTGATGCATGTGCGCATGGGAGCGGTGCCCGATGCTGTTGCAGTGTCTGGAACCGTGCAGCCGGAAACCACAGCGCAGATCGCTCCGCGCATCGTGGGTACGGTGGAGTCGATCAGCGTGACCGAAGGTGCTGTGCGCGCAGGGCAGGTGCTGGCGCGCATCGATGCGGCTCAGGCGCAGGAGGCATTGCAGCAGGCGCAGGCCACAACGCGTGCCGCGCAGCAGAATGTGGCCTCTGCGCAAAGTGCACAGTCGTTGGCTGCGACCACGTTGCAGCGTTATGAACTGTTGCGTGCAAGAAAATCCGTCAGCGCGCAGGAGTACGATGAGGTGCTTCAGCGCAAACAGGCTGCACAGGCGCAACTGGAGGCTGCGCAGGCCAACGCGGCACAAGCCGCCGCCGCAGTCGCACAGGCGCAGACCGTCGCTGCTTATGCCGACGTGCGTGCACCATTCGCCGGCATCATCACCCGGCGCTGGGCCGACCCAGGAGCCATGGCCATGCCCGGCACGCCGCTCTTCACTCTGGAGAGCGCAGGGCCACTGCACTTGGAAGTGAATGTGGATGAGCGCGACCGGAACTGGCTGAGCACGGGCGAGTTGGTTCCAGTGCAGATCGATGGACTGGAGCAGGCGATGCAGGGCCGTGTGCTGCAAATCTATCCATCAGCCGATGGTGCCAGCCGCAGTATCACCGTTAAGATTGGCCTGCCCGAGACGCCATCTTTGCGCAGCGGCCTGTATGGAAGCGCGCAGTTTGCACGCGGCAGCGTGCAGGGAATTCTTGTGCCGCTGGCGGCAATTACGCGCCAGGGAAATTTGGCTTCACTCTACGTTGTCAGCGCGGACGGCATGGCTCACTTGCGCTACGTCACGTTGGGGCAGACTGTGCAGGATCAAGCCGCCGTGCTCTCGGGTTTGGCGGCGGGTGAGACGATCGTTGCCGCACCGCAAGGCCGCGAACTGGATGGTAAGCGCGTGGAGGTCCAGCCATGAACACAAAGGAAAGCAGAGCTGGCAATTCGACGGATCACGCTGCCGGACAGGCTGTGCCACACGGGAAATTGGGTTTGGCCGGACGCATCGCGCAGGCATCGATTGAATCCAAGCTGACACCGCTGCTGATTCTCTTTGCGCTCTTTGTCGGTGTTGTGGCCGTTGTCATGACGCCACGAGAGGAAGAGCCGCAGATCATCGTGCCCATGCTGGATGTGATGGTCTCCATGCCCGGCTCTTCGCCACAAGAGGTGGAGCAGCGCGTGAGCATTCCCATGGAGCGCTTGCTGCGCCAGATACCCAGCGTTGAATATGTCTACTCCATCTCGCATCCTGGTGCGAGTCTCATCATCGCGCGCTTTCGCGTCGGCTCCAGCCAGGAAAATGCGATCGTGCAAACCTACAACAAGCTCTTCGCGAACCTGAACCTGCTGCCGCCCGGCGCATCGCAGCCAGTGATTCGCGCTCGCTCGATTGACGATGTGCCGATTCTAGCGCTCACGCTGTGGGGAAAAAATTACGATGCCTACCAGCTGCGCCAGATCGCCGCTGAGATGAAGAACCAGATCAAGCAAGCAGACAACGTGTCAGAGGTCAGCATTCTCGGCGGAGAGCCGCGCACGGTGCGCGTGGTTCTGGATGCGCAACGGTTGTCCGCCTACGGTTTCACGCCAACTCAGATCGTCGCCAGCCTGCAGGCCGCCAATGCGCGCGTACATGCCGGCTCCTTTTCCCAAAACAATCGCGAGTATCTGGTGGATGCCGGCCGCTTTTTGCAAAAGAATGCGGATGTGCAGCAAGTGGTGGTCGCCTTGAAAAATGGGCATCCCATCTACCTGCGCGATGTGGCGCAGTCGATCACCGATGGTCCCGCTGAACCCAGCGACTACGTGCTTTTTGGCACTGCGGCTGGCGCAAAAAAAATCTCCGGGGATTCAGAGCCGCCGGGCCAGAATTTTCCGGCAGTCACGCTGACCATAGCCAAGCTGAAGGGAACCAACGCGACGTTGACCGCCAGCCATGTGCTTGCGCGTGTGCAGCAGTTGCGCGGCAACCTGTTGCCTGCGGATTTGCATGTGAGCATCACACGCAACTATGGCCAGACAGCCAAGGAGAAATCCAACGAGCTGCTGGAACATTTGTTGCTGGCCGTTGTGTCGGTCACGTTGCTGGTGGCCTTTGCCCTCGGCTGGCGGGAGTCTGGCGTGGTGCTGCTGTCGATTCCCGTCACACTGGCTTTTACGCTGGCGATCTTTTATTTTTACGGCTACACGCTGAACCGCGTCACGCTCTTCGCGCTCATCTTCAGCATCGGCATACTTGTGGATGACGCCATCGTCGTGGTGGAAAACATTGTGCGTCATTACCGGCTGCCATCGTGCAAAGGCCGCAACCTGGCGCACGTGGCCGCAGAGGCCGTCGGTGAAGTCGGCAACCCTACCATTCTGGCCACGTTCACCGTGGTGGCCGCGATTCTGCCCATGGCCTTTGTGCGCGGATTGATGGGGCCGTACATGCGGCCAATTCCCGTGGGCGCTTCGGCAGCCATGCTGCTATCGCTGCTGGTGGCCTTTACCATCGCGCCGTGGGCAGCGCTGCGTTTGCTGGGCCACTCTGTGCACGCGACCGAGCACAACGAGTCCGAATCGCGTTTGACGCGTGCCTACCACAATGTGATGCGTCCGCTGATCGCCAGCGCTCGTGCACGCAATCTTTTTCTGGCCGCGGTGGTGGCGCTATTGTTGCTGGCGGTTGCTTTGGTGCCGCTGAAGTTGGTGCGCGTCAAAATGCTTCCCTTTGATAACAAGAGCGAGTTCCAGATCATTCTCAACATGCCCGACGGCAGCACGCTGGAACAAACCACGCGCGTGGCTCAGCAGATGGGCGCGTATCTGGCGCAGCAGCCGGAGATCGTCAACTATCAGATTTATGCGGGCACATCGGGGCCTTACAACTTTAACGGGCTGGTGCGCCACTATTTTCTGCGCCGTCAGCCCAACCAGGCCGACATTCAGGTCACACTGTTGCCCAAAGATGAACGCAGCGCGCAGAGCCACACCATCGCTCGCCGTCTGCGGCCAGAGCTGGACCGCATTGCCGCACCCTTTGGCGCGCGTGTGGAGGTGAGCGAGGTGCCGCCCGGCCCGCCAGTTTTGCAAACCATGGTGGCGGAAATCTACGGGCCTGATCTGAACGGACAGATTGCTGTTGCGCAGCAGGTGAAGCAGATTTTTCAGCAGACGAGCGGCGTGGTCGACGTGAACTGGTACGTGGAGGATCCGCAGCCACAGGAAAATCTGCGCGTGGATCTGGACAAAGCCGCTGCCGCTGGCGTCTCTGCCCAGCAGGTGACGGAAGCGGTGCAGATCGCCCTGCATGGTGAAGATGCAGGCCTGCTGCATGCGCCTGCGGCCAGCGAGCCGGTTCCCATTCGCGTGCAGTTTGCGCGTGCAGACCGTTCCAGCATCGCGCAGTTGCAAGGCATTCAGCTTCCTACGGCCAGCGGTGGATTGGTCTCGCTGGCCGAGGTGACCACATTGCAGCCAGCCACGCTTGCTCCCAGCATCTACCGCAAGAACATGCGGCGCGTTGTTTACGTCACGGGCGACTTGGCAGGCGGCGAAGAAAGTCCGGTCTACGCGATTTTGAAAATGAATCGAGCATTGGACACGCTGCGCGTGGGCAGCGGCTACGCACTGGCGCGCTACAACGCGCAGCAGCCGCAGTCCACAGAGCGCTACTCGATGAAGTGGGATGGCGAGTGGCAGATTACGATTGAAGTCTTCCGCGATTTAGGGTTGGCATTTTTGGGCGCGCTGTTGCTGATCTACGTGCTGGTGGTGGGCTGGTTCCGCTCATTTCTGGCTCCGCTCATCATCATGGCGCCCATCCCCCTTACGCTCATCGGCATTCTGCCAGCCCATGCCATGGTGGGTGCGTTCTTCACCGCGACTTCGATGATCGGCTTCATCGCGGGTGCGGGCATCATCGTACGCAACTCCATTCTGCTGGTGGACTTTATCGGCCAGCGCCGCGATGAAGGCATGACGCTGGAGCAGGCTGTGGTGGATGCGGGCGCTGTACGTCTGCGTCCAATTCTGTTGACTTCGGCGGCGGTTGTGTTGGGCGCCAGCGTCATTCTGACAGACCCGATTTTTCAAGGCTTGGCACTCTCGCTGATGGCGGGCGGCATCGCCTCCACGCTCTTGTCCTGCATCGCCGTGCCACTGCTCTACTACATCGTGGAGAAACGCACGGCCGATGCCAACACGCTGTCCATCTCCACGCCCGCCGAGTGCGGACTGGAAAACGAATTCGGATGAGCACTATGAACCTGGAACGCAGTGTGCGTCTGCTGGCGGGGATTCTGATTCTGGCTTCCATGGCCTTGGGATATGAGTACTCGCACTACTTTTACTGGCTCCCCGCATTCGTTGGGCTGAATCTTCTTCAATCGGCATTCACCAACTGGTGCCCGGCCATGACGATTCTGCGTGCGCTGGGTGTGCGCGAATCACGCTAGAGATTCTTTCAACACACATAAATTTCACAAGAAAAAAGCGGAGACGTGCTTCCCAGGTCCGTCTCCGCTGAAATGTGTTGCTGGTTGGGTGCTATGCAGCAATCGGTTCAGGCTACGATCAACTCTTCGCCAGCGTGCATCAAGGACGCCACGGCGGCAGAGGTCATGCGCGTCTTGGCTGAGTCTGCGCGGCTGGTCAAAATAATCGGCACGGCCGCGCCGGTCACGATGCCGGCCAGGCTCGCTCCGCCCAGATACTCAAGCTGCTTGGCCAGCATGTTGCCGGATTCCAAGTCCGGCACAACAACGATGTCCGCCTGCCCGGCCACGGAAGAGGTGAGGTGCTTGATGCGCATCGCCTCTGGGCTGACGGCAGTGTCAAAGGCCAGAGGTCCGTCGAGAATGCCGCCTTTGATCTGCCCGCGCTCGGCCATCTTGCACAACGCCTCTGCGGGAATCGTCGAGAGAATGCTGGAGTGCACCG
>DAHUZD010000389.1 GCA_027306745.1 Acidobacteriaceae bacterium | reverse complement strand
CCTCCCACGACATGGCCTCGGCGGTGACACGCTATCTGGTCACTGACCGTCACGTCCCGCTCTATAAGATTCGCCAAATCGGGCTCGGCAACGCTCCCCTTGCCGTGAGTGATGCCAGCAAATCCCGCCGCGGCAGCGTCGTGGAAGTCACACTGATGCATAACAGTTTGTCAACCTTGAGTGCGTCGAACGTTGGTGCCTCAACAACCGGCGCGGCGCAGTCCGGCACCGCGCAGTCCTCCTCGAATGGGACTGCGTCGCAGCCCAGCTCGACGGAATAACAAAGGTTGACTCAAAAGCTCTCACACAAGAGAGAACCAACGCAGATTGGCCCCTCCCGCAAAGAGGGGCCGTTTTTTTTCGGCGTTGGAATGCCGTGGTGAGCGATTGTGGCTGAAGCGTCGCCGATTGTCAATCTTTTTTTGCGCCGGGTTGTCATCTCCCGCCTCAGCATCTACTCTGTACGCGGAGGTCGGGTGCAGCAGTTTCCGTCGCAAAACCGGTGGCAACAAATCGACGCATTTTTCGCCAGCCTGTCTCAGGCATCGGTCCAGGACTTAACCCCGGTGCTGGCGCTGGATTATGACGGAACGCTGGCCTCCTTCCACGTCGACCGTTCCCGGGCGCTGCCTTACCCCGGCGTGCAAAGCTGGCTGGGCCGGATCCAGGCAGAGACGCCAACGCATCCGGTTTTGATCAGCGGACGCCCGGCAGAGGAGGTACGCTCCTTGCTAGCGTTGGAGCCAGCCCCGGAGATTTGGGGCGCGCACGGCTTGCAGCGGCTCTGGCCCGATGGACGGCTGGAAACGGGCGCTCTCGACCGGGGCGAAGAACACGTGCTGCAGCAGGCGCTCCAGGCGCTGGAGGCCATGGGCGGGCAGCCGTTGGCAGAGGTGAAACCCGGCAGCGTGGCCCTGCATACGCGCGGACTGCCCCATGCAGAGGCCCGAAGAATTCAGCAGGCTGTCCACGTCGCCTGGCAGCCGCTGGCTGCACAACTGGGCACGCCTCTGCTGGAGTTTGATGGTGGCATCGAGCTGCGCTCGTCACAGCAAAATAAGGGCGACGCGCTGCGCACCATTCTCGCTGGGCAGAAGCCGGGCACGCCCGTCGCCTATTTGGGCGATGACACCACCGACGAGGATGCCTTTCTGGCGCTGCGCGGCCACCAGCCAGCGCTCAGCGTGCTGGTCCGTCCAGAGTGGCGAGCCACAAACGCGCAGGCTTGGCTGCGCCCGCCCGAGGAGCTGGTGCAGTTTTTGGAGGCGTGGTTCCAGCACACAGCGTAACCCGTACGCGCACACTGCGCAGCCCGGCACACGCCCCATGCACGCGCTTCCAACACGCGTCCTCGACAACAACGGGAGGGAGAACCAATGCAAACAGCCAGCCATTTGATTTTGATCTCCAACCGGCTGCCGGCCACGGTCGAGTCCACGCCGGAGGGCCTGCAAATCCGGCCCAGTTCTGGCGGACTGGTGACGGCCCTGCGCCCCGTGCTGGCCGCGCACAAGGGTGCCTGGATCGGCTCCATCGACTCCAGCGACATGGCGTTGGAGTCTCCACTGGAGCTGCCTGCCGATGGCAATCCCGGCCATAACGGCTATGACATGATCGGCATTCCGCTGACGCCTGCGGAGCAACACGGCTTTTATGCCGGGTTTTCGAATGAGATCGTCTGGCCACTCTTTCATGACCTGCAATCCCGCTGCAACTTTGACCCGGCGTATTGGAAGATCTACTCCAGCGTGAACCGTAAATTTGCCGACGTGATCGCGCACGCAGCCCAGGCCGGCTCTCGCATCTGGGTGCATGATTATCACTTGATGCTGACCGGAAAATTTATGCGTGCGATGGGCCTGCGCCAGCGCATTGGCTTCTTTCTCCATATCCCCTTTCCTCCGCTGGACATCTTTGAAAAACTGCCGTGGCGCAGCCAGATTTTGCAGGCGCTAATTGACTTCAACGTCATCGGCTTCCAACCTCCGCGCGATCTGCGGAATTTTCTCGGCTGCGTGCGCCGCCTGCTGCCAGATGTGGAGTTGCAGCGCATCGACGACGACATGTATCAACGCGTGGGAGCGCAGATAAGCCAGATTCGCGTCTTCCCCATCGGTATCGACTTCAACGAATTTGCCCGGCAGGCCGAAACGCCCGACGTGACCGCACGCGGGGCGCAAATCCGCCGCGACATGCGAGGCCAGCAAATCGTGCTGGGCGTGGACCGGCTGGATTACACCAAGGGCATCCCAGATCGGCTCAAGGCCTTCCGGCATCTGCTGCAGACACATCCTCAGGTACACAGAAAAATCAGCCTGGTGCAGATTGTCGTTCCCAGCCGCGAGCAGATTCCCAAGTACCGCGAGCTGAAGCAGGAGATCGAAACGCTCATCAGCCAGATCAACGGCACCTATGGCGATCCCGGTTGGACGCCGGTGCACTACATCCACCGTTCGCTGGACCGCACAGAGCTGCTGGCGCTCTACAGCCAGGCGGATATTGCTTTGATTACGCCGCTCAAGGACGGTATGAACCTGGTGGCGAAGGAGTTTTGCGCTGCACAGATTGAGTGCCGCGGCATGTTGATTCTAAGCGAGTTCGCCGGAGCCGCGGAACAATTGCGCGGCGGCTCCATCCTGGTCAACCCCTATGACATTGAGGGCGTGGCCGAGGCCATTTTGCGCGCCTATGAGACCGGCCCCAAAGAACGCAGAAAGCGCATGCTCCGACTGCGGCGCAAGGTGCGCACCGCCGATGTTTATCGCTGGTTTGACGACTTTAACTCCTGCCTGGCCGGGGCCGGTGCAGCCTAGATGAGAAGAATGTCGTCAGGACTTGCCCCCCCACATCGCCAATTGACTCGCCGCTAGGAAATCCGGTATTCTGAGAGCCTT
>DAHUZD010000383.1 GCA_027306745.1 Acidobacteriaceae bacterium | reverse complement strand
CGACCGGGAAGGTAACGTCATTGGCCACATCGACTGGCGCGGCCTCCTGCTGGCTGAAACCATTGCCTTGTTGCAGCGCACTCATTTCGAGGCCGTTAATGTTGTCCACCAGTGACTCAAAGGCCTGGCCGAGTCGCTGATCCGCCTGCAGGTCGCGCCCGCTGGTTAGGTACAGATCGACGGCCTGGTCAAATTCTGTGCGCGCAGCGGCAAACTGCCCGGCCTGGTACTTTTGCAAGCCGCTGGCATAGTCCTGCTGCGCGGTGGCGATGATCTGCGCATCCTGCTGTTGCTGCAACTGCTCGTTCTGGGCTTGGGCAGTGGCTGCGATGGTGGCGGCATCCTGCGGCTGAGCAGGCAGCACCGGCGGAGCCGGTGGCGGCTTATGCGCCACGTGAGCCTGGGAGGCGCAGCCTGCGCAGGCCAAGGCCAAGGCCAGCGTCAGCACCGCTGCGGCGCAAGAATCGAATTTGCCGGAGAACAAGACGGAACGGCCCCTTTGGCACAGGATCGATGGCAACGTTCTCTATTGTAGGGCCTGTGCACTCCATTGCGCGGCAGAAAAGCACCACGCTGCGAATGGTAGACTAGCCAAGAGAGACCGTTCCAACCGCAGCCCCGGCCTGCGCGGCGCTGTTGCCGTCAGCACGCCGGTCAATCCGCGCACACAGAGCGTCTCATCCCGCTTCGCATCGGCCAAAACCCAGCATGGATCGCCTGCACATCCGCAACTTCGCCATCATCGCCCACATCGATCATGGCAAATCGACGCTCTCCGACCGGCTGCTGGAGCTGACCGGCTCGCTGACCGCACGCGAGATGCAGGCGCAGGTGCTCGACGCCATGGACCTCGAGCGCGAGCGCGGCATCACCATCAAGGCCCACGCTGTGCGCATGGTTTACCCGGCGCAGAACGGCGAGACATATCAGCTCAACCTGATCGATACGCCCGGCCATGTGGATTTTTCCTATGAATTCTCGCGCTCGCTGGCCTCCTGTGAAGGCGCGCTGCTGGTGGTAGATGCCTCGCAGGGTGTTGAAGCGCAGACGCTGGCCAATGCCTATCTGGCCATCAATAACGGCCTGGACATGATTCCGGTCATCAACAAAATCGACTTGCCCAGCGCCGACATTGAGCGCACCAAGGAGATGATCGAGCAGACCGTCGGGCTGGACGCCAAGGATGCCATCCCCGTCAGCGCCAAAACCGGCCTCGGCGTGCCCGACATTCTGGAAGCCATTGTGCATCGGCTGCCGCCGCCCACCGGCGACGCGGAAGCCCCGCTGCAGGCGCTCATTTTTGACTCCTGGTTTGACGCCTACCGCGGCGTCATCGTGCTAGCCCGCATCCTGAACGGACGCATGTACAAGGGGCAAAAAATCCGGCTGATGTCCAACAACACCAGCTTTGAGATTGAGTCGCTCGGCGTGCTGACGCCTAAGCCGGTCGAAATCGCCGAGTTGAGCGCGGGCGAGGTGGGCTTCTTTTCGGCCAATATTAAAAACGTGGCCGATACCAAGATCGGCGACACCATCACCGACGTCACCCGCCCCTGCGCCGAACCGCTGCCCGGCTTTGAAGACATCAAGCCGATGGTCTTTGCCGGCCTGTACACCGTGGACGCGCATGAACACACCCTGCTGCGCGATGCTCTGGAAAAACTGCGCCTGAATGACTCGTCCTTCTTCTTTGAGCCGGAAAGCTCTGTCGCCCTGGGCTTCGGCTTCCGCTGCGGCTTCCTCGGCCTGCTGCACATGGAGATTATTCAGGAGCGTCTCGAACGCGAGTTCAACCTGGACCTGATCACCACTGCACCCGGCGTGCGCTACCGCATCACGCTGACCGACGGCAGCGTGGTTGAAGTGGACAACCCCGCGCACTGGCCCGCGCCCACGGCCATCGAGCGCATTGATGAGCCGGTGATTACCGCAACCATTCTGACGCGCGAGGAGTATGTAGGCGGCATTCTAAAGCTGGTGGAAGACAAGCGCGGTCGCCAGAAAAATTTTGAGTACGTCAGCCCTACGCGCGTCATGCTGACCTATGAACTGCCGTTGAATGAAATCGTGCTCGACTTTTATGACCGGCTCAAATCCATCTCGCGGGG
>DAHUZD010000380.1 GCA_027306745.1 Acidobacteriaceae bacterium | reverse complement strand
AGGTGCAGGATTGCGCACATCCATCCCGCCCGCTCGTCGCCATCGCCCTGCCCAAGCAAGCAGCCGCACACACGGCTGCGCGCAAGGC
Source organism: Acidobacteriaceae bacterium (assembly GCA_027306745.1). GTDB lineage: Bacteria > Acidobacteriota > Terriglobia > Terriglobales > Acidobacteriaceae > JAJZCX01. The sequence continues at coordinate 10,180 of DAHUZD010000380.1, read as the reverse complement.
AACTGTTCTAGTGACTCCCTCAACCCATGCGGAGGCTTCGGCTTCTGTGGTGGCTCCCAGTGTATGGGCCGCTCAGATGCCGCATGCATCGCTGCCGCAGCTTCCCGGCTATCGACCGCTGACGGTGCGTATGGCGCAGCCGCAGGCGGCGCAGGCCTATCCGACTTCAGCGCCAGTGCTGGTGCGTGCAGGCGATCGGGTGACGCTCTGGAACCGGGAGCCGGATTTGCAGATGAATCTGGCTGCGATTGCGCTCGAATATGGCCGTGCCGGACAGGTGATTCATCTGCGCCGGACCAGCGGCTTTGGCCAACCGGAAGAGACGATCGCAGGCGTGGTACGCGCGGCTGGATCGGTGGAGTTGCTGCCATGAGAAACTCACACACTTTCATCCATACCGACCTGCGCGCAGCAGGGTTGGCGCTGCTCAGCCTGTGCCTGCTGGCACCCAACGCTGCTGGGGCTAAGAAGCAGAAAAATTCGCCTTCCAATCAGATCAAGCCCAACCCGGCCAGCACCGACATGGCCGAGTACATCGCGCGCGTGGAGAAGTTGTATCCCACGGCCAGCACCCCCGGCTCTATCTGGTCCAATACCGGGCGGCTGACCACGCTCTCCCCCGACGTGAAGGCCATTCATCCGCACGATCTCATCTCCATCATGGTCTCGGAGAGTTTGAATGCCTCGACGCAGGGCACGGTGAAAAATCAACGCGCATCCTCGGCCAATTCGCAATTGGCCTCGCTCTTTGGAACCTTGTCACCCTCCAGCGCCGCAGCCAATATGCTGAACGCAAATGCCAGCTCTGCGCTCAACGCGCAGGGCCAGAGCGTGACCAACAATAGTTTGGACACAACCATTGAAGGTGAAGTGGCCGATGTGCTGCCGAATGGAATGCTGGTCATCTCCGCGGCGCGGCAGTTGGAGTTTAACGAGCAGACGGAGACGATTCTACTGCGCGGTATCGTGCGGCCAGAGGATGTCAGCCCGTCCAACCAGATTCTTTCCACGGCCATCTCCGGTTTGGAGGTGCGCGTGGTGGGCAAGGGCATCATCAACGACTACACTCACCGGCCCAATTGGCTGGTGCGAACGCTGGAAAAGATCGCGATCTTCTAAAGGGAGCGGGCTGTGTTGAAGCAGAGGCAGGCGATGCAGACACTTCGGGGAACCAAGGGCCAGAGCGGCAGAGCGATGCTCTTGCTGCTGAGCTTGTGTGCTCTGCTGAGTTGGTTCTCGGCCCGCGCGCAGGCCCAGGCAGCTCTGGCGAAGCCGGCCCCGGCAACTGCCTCCGCATCTGCCACAACGCCGACCCGCGCTGCGGTTGCGAAGGTCGCAGCCACGCAGCCCAGTGCTCCATCCTCTGCGGCTTCACCTGCGGCCAGCGGCAATGCGCGTCCCGTGGTGCGTGAAGCTTTGTTGAAAGATGTTAGTTCGATTGCGGGCATACGCGACAATCAACTCATTGGCTATGGCATCGTGGTGGGGCTGCAAAACACGGGCGACAGCCAGATGACGTACTTTCCCCTGCAAACGCTTTTTTCCACCTTGCAGCGTCTGGGCATTGTGGTGCCCTATCCGTTGACGACGGTCATGGTGAAAAATATGGCCGCCGTATTTGTGGAGGCGACGTTGCCGCCCTTTGCTCAGCCGGGAGCCAAAATTGACGTCACATTGGCCTCGACCGGTGACGCGCGCAGCTTGACCGGCGGCATGTTGCTGATGACGCCGCTCTACGGCCCCGACGGCCAGATTTACGCTGAGGCGCAAGGGCCGTTGGTGGTGGGCGGCTACTCGGTTAGCGCCAATGGCAACACCAAACAGTTAAATTTTCCTGACAGCGCGCGCATCCCCGAAGGCGCGCTGGTCGAGCGAGCCGTGCCCATGTCACTGGCTGGTATGCGTGCATTGACCATTGAGATGCACGAGTCTGACTTTGAAACCACGACCGGCGTGGCCGACGACATCAATCGCGCGCTGGGGCGCAGCGCCGCCCGTGCGCTCGACAGCCGTCAGATTCATTTGGATGTTCCCGCCGGCCAGGATAGTCCCATGCTGCTGGCGCAGGTGCAGTCGTTGCCGGTGCACGTCTATCCCAAGGCGCGTGTGGTGGTGAAGGAACGTACGGGAACGGTGGTGATTGGCGGCAATGTACGCCTGCTGCCGGTTTCGATTTTGCATGGCGGGCTGGCCATCGACGTGGTGACGCAATTTGAAGTCTCGCAGCCGAATGCCTTCGGAGGCGGCAGCACAGAGGTGGTGCCGCAGACGCAGGTGCAGGTGAACAATCAACCCGTCAATCGCATCCAGCTCAAAGAGGGCGCCACGGTGGACGACCTGGTGCGCAACTTGCAGGCGATAGGTGCAACGGCGACGGATGTGATCTCGATCTTGCAGGCGATGAAGCAGGCGGGCGCGCTGGAGGCCGAGCTGGTGGTGATCTAGGCAAAAAGCCAGCGCGCAGGCAGCGGCAACGGCAACGGCAACAGGGAAGTAGACAACGGAGGCAACATGACACACGGAGCGCACATGATGAATCTGCACCAGCTTTCCCCCAGCCTGGTACAGACGCGCAGCGCCAGTGCCGCAGCGTCGGCCAGTCCACGGTTGCGCAAAGCCGCGCAGGAGTTTGAAGCCAATTTTTTGCAGGAGCTGTTGAAACCACTGAAAGAAGATCCACTCTTTGCCGGCAGTGATGGCCTGGGCGGCAGCGATGGTGCCGACGGCACGATGAGCGGCAGCTTGGGTACGGTGGACAGCCTGGGCACGCAGGCCTTGGCCGATGCGCTGGCGTCTGCGGGCGGGCTGGGAATTGCGCAGCATATTCTGGCGCAAATGGCTCCGATTGAGGCGGCCGACGATGCGGCCCGGCAGGCATCCAAAGCGGGAGCCATGGCCGCAGGGGCGCGCAACGGTGCGGAAGAGGATGAATCCGGCGGGAAAAAGATGCTGGGCCTGCGCAGGGCGGCCACTCCGATCGCTCTGCCGCAGCCACGGCTGGCGATCCATCCGCTCCCGTAATGGGAAGGGAAAGGCTGTCAAGCGGAACTTTTTGTAATTCAGTACTAAAGTTTGCATTTTGTCCGCCGATGGAATGGATGAGGTGAGGAGGAAGTATGAATCTACCGGGCATCTTTAATTTCCCAGGCACGACGCAGCAGCCTGCAGCAGCAGGGCAGGCCGGGCAACCGGCCAGTGTGCAGCCGGGCCAGACGGGGGCAGGCGCGCCTCAGACGCCAGCCTTGCAGCCGGGCGCGGACCACGCCGACCTGAGCGCAGGCGGATTGTTTGCGGCCATGAATGCGCAAAGTGCGCAATCGGATGTGCGCATGGGGTTGGTGAGCGCGGTGCAATCGGCCATTCAGGCAGGCACCTACAACGTTCCTGCCGATGCCGTGGCGGGCAGCCTGATCCAGAACATGCTGGGCCAGGGCAACTAAATCGGCGGCACGGCCAGAGAGGCGGAGCAGGATGCAGCATCTGGTGGAAGAAGCGATTGCAGCACTGACGCAACTCGACGCTGAGCGGCTGGACCGCTTGCGCGGCGAGCTGGCGGAGTTGCAGCGCACGCCGCCCACGCTGCAAGAGGTGCGCGCCGCTCAGCCTGCGCAGGCTGTTCTGGCTTTGCTCTTGCAGATGACGGAGCGCAATATGCGCCTGATGCGGAGCACGACGCTCTGTGCCGGCATGGGCGCAACCACAGAGTTTTCACGGTACCGGGCATCGCAGCCAACGGCTGGCACCGGTTTGTAAGGCAGTTTTACAGCGGCAAACTTGCACGGCTGAAGTACTCTTTGCGGCAGAACTACGAGGGCAACTGCATGGCCACGATCAACTCTGCATTGCAGATCATGGCGGGCGCGCTGACAGCGGACCAGGCAGCGCTGAACGTGACCGCCAACAACACGGCCAACGCCAGCACGCCGGGCTACACGCGGCAGGTGGCCGTTTTTCAGGCCAACGATCCTGTCACCATCAGCGGCATCAGTTACGGCCAGGGCGTGCAGATGGTGGCCGCTCAGTCGCAGCGCAATCTCATCCTGAACGCCAATCTTGACCAGCAAATGCAACAGCAGCAAGCCACGCAGGCTCAGTCGACGGCCATGCAGCAGGTGCAGGACATCTTCAATCAGGTCACGACGAGCACCTCCGGCCCATCCCCGGGCAGCCTCGGTGATCTGGTCACCAATTTTTTCAACGCTGTCAGCCAACTGGAGACCAGCCCCACCAGCACCGCGCTGCGCCAAGGCGTTTTAAGCGCGGCTAGCACGCTCGCCGGCCAGTTCAACAGTTCTGCAGCGCAACTTTCCGCGCAGACCAACGGCCTCAATCAGCAGGTGATTGGCATCGTCAATCAGATCAACCCGCTGCTGAACTCGATTGCGCAACTGAATCAGCAGATCAGCACGGCCAGCCCCACCGCCGATGCCAGCCAACTGGAGGATCAACGCCAGTACGACCTGCAACAGCTTTCGCAATACATCGGCATCAACACGATCAAAACGGAAAACAACGGCCTCACCATCACCACCACCAGTGGCGCGCTGCTGGTTTCTGAAGGCAAGGCCTTTGACCTGACCACCGGCAACGTCAGTGGCAACGTGCATGTCTTCGCCACGGCCGCGGGCAGCTCAGGCGACATCACCGCAGCGCAAGCCAGCGGCGGCGGACAATTGGCCGGTCTGCTCACCACGCGGGATCAAAGCATTCCCGCCGTGCAAAATTCCATCGATACCCTGGCCTATGATGTAGCCACACAGGTCAACGCAGCCCAGCTTGCAGGCGTCGATCTCAATGGTGCCACTGGCACGCCGCTCTTCAACATCCCTGGCACGGTTGCTGGGTCAGCCGCGGGCATTTCGGTCGCCATCACCGATCCATCGAAGATCGCTGCGGCAGCCACAGGCACAGGCCCCGGCGATAACGCCAACGCAGTTGCCATGGCCAACCTTGCGAATCAATCCATCGTGAGTGGCCAGACGGCCACGGATTTTTACGCGTCCTTTATGTCCACTCTTGGCAGCCAGGTTTCCGGTTTGAGTACATTGAATACGGCGCAGCAGGCCTCGTTGACACAGTTGCAGAACCAGCAGAGCGCGCTTTCCAGCGTCTCCTTGAATGAAGAGGCAGCCAATCTGCAAACCTACGAACAGGCGTATCAGTCGGCGGCGCAGTTCTTTAATGTTTTGCAGACGATCGTCGTCAGCGCATTGAACCTTGGCTTGCAAACGGCTGTGGCGTAAGGGTGAGCGAATCGAACGAAGATTTTTTGCAAAGGATGCAAAGCAGTTATGCGAATCAATCCCGACTTCGTGCAAGGTTTGGTCTCTGCGGTCAATCAAACTCAGGCCAATGAGCAGACATACACCAACGAAATCTCCACCGGCGTGGCCGTCAACAGCCTCTCGGACAATCCGGCTGCGGCTTCGCAAGACTATTTGCTGCGCACGGAGATCAACGCCAACGACAGTTTTGTGCAGAGCTCTGGCACACTGAGCAGCCAGATGCAGGTGGCCGACACTGCACTGGGCAGCGTGGTCACACAGGTGACCTCAGCCATCTCTCTGGCCACGGAGGGCGCAAACGGGACGCTGAACGCCTCCAACCTGCAATCGATCGCCAACCAGCTTTCCGGTATTCGCGATGAAGTGGTTTCGCTGGCCAACAGCAGCTATCAAGGGCAGTATTTATTTGCAGGCAGCAAATCCCAGACGCAGCCCTTTGCACTCGGCGCAGGCACGCCGCCAGCCGTTGTTTACAGTGGAGACACCACGCTCTCCTACACCATGACGCCCAACGGCCAGCAGATTCAGATGAACCTGCCCGGCAGCGCACTCTTCGGTTCCGGCAGCACGGGCGTCATCGCCGCTCTCAACAATTTGATCAACGATTTCAACACGGGTGCGCCCTCGGCAACCGTCACCACAGACATCGCCAGCCTGACATCGGGTATGAGCACGGTGACGCAGCAGCGCGTGATCTTGGGCAACAGCCTGAATCGCTTGCAGGCCAGCAGCACCTATGTGCAAAGCGAAACCACGCAATTGCAAGCCGCGCAGAACGCCGTCATCCAGGCCAACCCAACCCAATTGGCCACGTTGCTGAGTCAAGCGCAGACGCAGAATACTTCGCTGATCGACATGATCGCCAGTCTCGACGCGCAGCCTACGCTCTTCAGTCGTTTGAATTGATAAGCTACTGCGTCAAGGGACGGTCGGTGAGCAGCACCTTGTCCGACAACTCCTGCAACTGTGTGAATCTTCCGCGCAAAAGTGCTTCCACATGCGCACGGTCATCTCCAGCCACAAAGAGAAATTTGCGCGGCCCCGTTCCCCACAGCGTCAGCAGTTGTGCATCGGTCAAAAAAATCTTCGGCGCATCGGGATAGCACGATCCCCACAGCATGGACGTGCTGCGTCCGGCCACCAGATACGCTGGCCGCTGTGTGTAGAAGATCACCGATGAACCGTAGGATTGGTCGCCATACAGCATCAGCACATCCTGCGGCCCAGCCAGCCGGTTGACGGTATCGGCCATCGCGCGCGAGGACATCATCGGCGCAAAGCGTGCAAAGGCAATGTGCGCAGCCACCAAAAAAATTGCCGCGGTGGTTGCCGTGGACAACGTGGCCGCAAGATGCGCCCGACGCGCGCGCAGCATCCAAGCCAGCACTGGCCCCAGCAGCAGCGCAAACGCTGCCAGCGCAGCCGGCAAGCGCAACGCGGCAAAGGATGGCCCGGTCAAATCAAAGAAGTGTGACATCGACAGCGAATAGCCGCCCACATCGCGGTGTGCCAGCACGGAGCCAATATCGGCCACGAAAGGCAGATGCCGTGAGGACCACAGTCCATAGCCGAGCGCCAGGGCCGCCACCACTCCCACCACAGCAAAGAGCGCATGTGCGATGAGCAGCCAACGGCGATTGGCCGCGTTCTCTGCATTTTCTTTCTCTGTGTCAGACTCTTCCATGCCGGCCAGCGCAATGGCCGTCAGCGTCAGCAGCGGAAAATATGCCGGATAGGTGTAGTACTCCTGATTGGTGGAAAAAGAAAAGAAGAGCAGAATAAATCCGCCGTAGAGCGCGAGCAGCAATTTGGTTTTTCCAGAAAAACTTTGCGGCGTCAGACGGCTGCGCAAAGTGGATGGCGCTGCGTTCGCGCTTGAGTCCAGTTGCGCTCGCCACCACCGGCGGATGGCCGCTGGCCAATACAGACTCCAAGGAAAGAGCCAGATCAGATGTGAAAACCAGAAGATCGCGCCCGGCTGTTTGTTGTAGTCATGCGGGTAGCGCTTGCCTAAAAATCGCAGCACATGTTCGTTGATGAAGTAGAAGTAGAAAAAGCCATGCACATGGCCGGGCGTTGGAATGTTGCCCACGGGATTTCCATGGTCAGGATTGTGCAGCCCGGCCAGAATATGCCAGGGCGCTGCGATTAGCAGGAAGAGCAGCGTACAGCGCAGCCAGTGGAATTCACGCCAGCGGCGATACTCGCCGGTCAGCAGCAGGTAGGGAAGCGCCGCGCCAAGAAAAAAAACAGGAGCGATCAATCCCTTGGCCAGCATGGCCAGCGCCAGCATGGCCGCGGCTGCATAAAAACGGTGCGGCTTGCGGTCTTCCAATCCGGTCAAAAACCAATACAGAGCCAGAGCGATCAGCAGGGTCAGGATCGATTCAGGAATAAACCAGCGCGTGAAGAGAAAGACTCCGATGGAGGTCAAAAACGCCAGAGCCGCGTAAAAGGCAGCACGTTCGCTGGCTGCGCGACGCGTCCAAAAAAATGCCAGTAGTGCGCAGCCCAGCACGGCCAGCGTTTGCGGCAGATGTGTGGCGAATACATTGAAGCCAAAGATGCGGTAATCCGCCGCCGCCAGCCAGTAGGGCAGAGGAGGCTTTTCCAAATAGCGGATGCCATCCACTTTCAGCGTGATCAGATCGCCGCTGATTGCCATGTGCTGCGCCGCCTGCGCATGCGTGGCGTCGGCATCGTCCAGCAGCGGCGGCGAAAAAAGTGCAGCAAAATAGACAGCCAGAAAAATCAGGCCGAGTACCGTCCACTCCGCTGTGCGCGAAAGGGGGAACCAGGTGGAAGCCGGTGCGGCTGAGGAAGTGTTGGATGTTTGCGGCATAGAAAAATTCAAGTGTTTCCAGCATAGCAGCCGATGGGATTGCGGCAGCACAGAGAAAAAACGCAACGACCACCTTCGGCCTGTGTGCGACGCCAGCTTGCGCGGGGTAGCATGGTATCGGACAAAGAATGACCACCTACGCTGCAATCGATATTGGCTCGAATTCCTGCCGGCTCAAGATCGCCGGAGTGCAAAAGCACAAGCTGCACACGCTGCATGAAGACCGCGAAGTGACGCGTCTGGGCGAAAGTGTTTTTGAAACCGGCATCGTTTCGCCAGAGGCGATGGCTAACACCATCCGCGCGTTGAGGCGTTTCCACAAGGCCGTGCAGGCACACGCCGTGGACCGCATCCGCGTGGTGGCCACCAGCGCCATGCGCGACGCTCGCAACCAAGGCGCTTTCGTCTCCTGGGTGCGCTCTGCAACCGGATGGAAGGTGGAAATCATTTCCGGTTTGGAAGAAGGCCGTCTGATTCAGATGGGCGTCACCGCCAATGAAACAGGCGCGCGCGGCAAATGCCTGCTGGTGGACCTCGGCGGCGGAAGCTGCGAGATCACTCACTCCGATCACGGCCACATCCGCGAGATGGTCAGCCTGCCATTGGGTGCTGTGCGTTTGACGCGAGAATTTTTGCGGCACGATCCCCCACTGCCACAGGAAGTGGCTCGTATGCAACAGTTCATTCAGCGTGAGCTGCGCCGCGGCGAGCGTAAACTGGGCAGCCACGGCCTGCGCACAGTGTATGCAACCTCGGGCACAGCCGCCGCACTGTCGGCCGCGCTCAGCATAAAAAAGAAATGCGTTTCAGCCAACATGGCTCCGGCCAGTGGCGTGCACAGCTTGGCAGACAAGCTGACACGCATGGCCGATCTGCAACGGGCCAGCGTTCCGGGCATTGGCCCGCGCCGGTCCGAGATAATCATCGCTGGTGCGCACGTCTACTCTGCGCTGTTGGAGCGGCTGCATCTGCCGGGCTTCCGTTACTCTCCGATGGGTTTGCGCGATGGCATTCTTGCGTTGATGCTGGCCGAAAGTGAGCAGCGCACTACGGCCCATCAGCGTTTTGAGCAGGAGCGTTGGGCCAGCGTCTTGGAGCTTTGCAAGCACTATGGTGTGGACGCCAAGCGCGCCGAGCCGGTGCGCGCCACGGCTGCGCAGTTCTTTTACGATTTGCAACGCGTTCACACACTGCCCAAGGCCTATCGCACTTGGCTGGAGGCCGCGGCAATGATGTACGAGACCGGAAAGTTTATGAACTATCAAGGTCACCACCGGCACACGCAATACATCATCGCCAACTCTGAACTCTACGGATTTACGCCGGAACAGCGCACCATCACCGCGGCCATCGCCCGCTATTTGGGTAAGTCCCGGCCCAATCCAAATGACCGTGAGTTGCGTGGAGTTCCAGTGCAGGAGCATCTCCACGTGCAACGCGCTGTGGTTTTGCTGCGGCTGGCCACGGCCCTGCATCAGGACCGCGCCAGTGATGTGCAAAGTATTCGCATTCGCGTCCAGCCCAAGCAGGTGCGCGTACGCATCACGCCGGGCCGCACCGGCGCAGAGCTGGAATTTTGGTCGTTACGAAAAGAAGCGGCTTACTTCCGCGAGGTCTTCGGGCGAGAGCTGGCTGTGGAGCTGGTCTGAATCATCCGCACCAGCTTGGGGTCAAAGAGCCATTGCAGACGCCCGGAGCGCCGACTCATATCCAGCTTGGCAATGGCGCCTTTGCGCAGGCGGATCGGATCCACTTGTGCTGAAGAACAAAGCAGCGCGCGCAGGTTCTGCGTCAGGCTGGGATTGTGGCCGACGAATAAAACATTTTCCAGCGAAGAGAATTCTTCCACCAGCTTGAGAAAATCCTTGGCGCTGCCAGCGGGCAACAGTGCGGGCCGGATCACGATCTGCTGTTCATAACCAATTTCGGTGCCCACCAGCGATGCGGTCTGCAATGCGCGTTTCAATGGGCTGGAAACAACGCAGTCCACCTGCACTTTCAACGTGCTCAACACGCCGCCCAGCAGCAGGCAGTGTGCCTTGCCTTCCTTGTC
>DAHUZD010000376.1 GCA_027306745.1 Acidobacteriaceae bacterium | reverse complement strand
AGATCAGCGTCCAGGCACGCGCGCGCACAAAGTGTTCAGCAAAAGCTGCGGCCAACGCTGCGCCCTCTTCAGGATCGGTCGAGGAACCCAGCTCGTCGAGCAGCACCAACGACGCTGCGCTCGCTTGTTGGACAATTGCATTCAAGCGCGTCAAGTGTGCGGAAAATGTGGAAAGATTCTGCTCGATCGATTGCGCATCGCCAATGTCAGCCAGCACCGCGTCGAAGAGCGGTAGCCGCGCCTGTTCCGCGGGCACCGGCAAGCCCGATTGCGCCATGAGCGCCAGCAGCCCGACGGTTTTGAGCACAACGGTTTTGCCGCCGGTATTCGGGCCGCTGAGAATCAATTGTCGCGCGCCAGCGTCCATTTCCAAGGTGAGCGGAACCACCGTGCCACCGCTCGCGCGCAGTCGATGCTCCAACAAGGGATGCCGTGCCGCGCGCAAGGCCAACGGCGCGGGCGCATTGGAATCTTCAGACGCTGCACCTACTCCGGCCCCAGCGAGCGCCACCATCTCCGGCGCGGTGCAGGCATATTGCTGCGCAAAGCGTGCGCGGGCAAAGAGCGATTCCACCTCTGCCAACGTCAGCGCGCCCGCAGCGATTTCGTCGGCGTGTTCGGCAAAGGCGCGCGTCATCGCGGCGAGAATGCGCTGCATCTCCTGCTGCTCTTCTTCCAACAGCCGTTGCAGTTCGTTGTTCTGCTCGATGGTTTCGAGCGGCTCGATAAAAACAGTCTGCCCGCTGGAGCTGGCTCCGTGCAACACGCCGGCGATGCGCCGATTCCAGTCCGCTTTGACGGGAACCACCAAGCGCTCGCCGCGCACGGTGATCCAATCCTCCTGCGCAGAGCCAACCTCGCCCATGCGGCGCAACGTGGCGCGCAGACTCTCTTCAATCTGCCGGTGCTGGCGTTCCATCTGGCGGCGAATGCGCGCCAGTTCGGGGGAGGCATCGTCGGCCAGCGTACCGTCAGGCGTGAACTTGCCTTCGACTGCGCGCAGAAGCGGCTGAAAGCTGCCAGCCAGCACGGGAGCCGAGAGTGCGCGCAAGCCGGAGAGGTGTGCGGCTAAATTGTCTGGCAACGCGCGCAGCAGCGTTTGCCATGCGGCGATGCGATCCACCAACGCGGCCAACGCGCGGATGGCGTCGATCTCCAAGGCAACGCCGGGAATGCGCGCTTGCTCCAAAAACTGCGCAGGATCGATGAGTCCATGAAAGTCAAAACTGTGGCCAGCGCCGAGCAGCGTGAGCGTCTCTTGCACGTGCTGCTGCTCCCGCCGCACCCAGAGCAGATCGCCGCTGGGGACCAACGCCCGTACCCAGGCCTGACCCACCGGCGTGCTGGCGCAGCCTGCAACCAAACCCAGCAGGCGCGGCAACTCCAGCGTTTCAGCGCTGGTGGCGGCAAGCGGTGCGGGGGTGATGGGCAACATGCTAGAAAAATCTTCTCACACACCGTGTCGAGATTTTTCCCCGCAAAGCCTGCGCGGAACGCCAAAGACTGCAACCAGCGCAGGCAGGGGAACCAACAGCATGTGCGGCGCGTATCCTGAATGCGTAAGACGAAGCGAGGTCACAGCATGTTTTGCCGCCAGTGTGGAAAGCCCATCGGCCAACAAGCATTCTGCTCCGCTTGCGGAGCGGCAACAGGGCTGGAGTCCGGTGCCAGCCCCGGCCCAGTCCCCGTGCCCCCCGCAATGCCACCTGCGCTTTTGGCAGGGCGCGTGCGGCGACACCTGCATACGCTGGGCATTCTTTGGATCGCCTTCGCGGCCTACTCCATCGTGACGTGGCTGGTGGCCTACACGTTCCTGCGCGGCTTCCTTGGCGGTCACTCTTGGTTTATGAACATGGGAGCACCCTGGATGTATGGGATGCACGGCGCTCCAGCCATGCCCGGCGTCGCTCTCTGGTGGATGCCCATGGTGACAGTCTTTGTCACGCTGCGTGGCCTACTGTCGATTGCGACGGGCATCGCGCTGCTCACGCGCCAAGCCTGGGGGCGCACCTTCGCCATCGTGGTTGCGATTCTCACCATTCTGAAGCCAATCACTGGAACCGTGCTGGCTATTTACACGCTCTGGGTGCTCTGGGGGCCGTTCTCCAGCTTGGAGTACGCGCAGATCGCCGCCGAAGGAACCGAGGAACTCTAAGCCCAGTGGCGTCAAAAGTAGACGCACAAAATCGCTGCGCGGCCTTAGAATCAAACACGATGGCCTATCCTGCGAATCGTATGCGGCGGCTGCGCCGCACGGAAGCTCTGCGCTCCTTGGTGCGGGAGACGCATCTCCACCCCGGCGCGTTGATCGCGCCAGTATTTCTCTGTCCCGGTGAGGGTGTGCGCCGCGAAATTTCCTCCATGCCGGGCGTCTTCAATCTCTCCATCGATCAAGCCATCCAAGAGGCCAAAGCCGCCGCTGCGTTGGGCCTCGGCGGGCTGCTGCTCTTTGGTCTGCCGGAGCACAAAGACGATCAGGCCAGCGGCGCATGGGATGCGAATGGCATTGTGCAACAGGCCCTGCGCGCGATGAAGCAGGAGCGGGCGCTCGATTCCCTGGTGCTTATCGCCGATGTTTGTCTGTGCGAGTACACCACGCATGGCCACTGCGGCGTGGTGCAGCAGCAAAAAAAGTCCTCCGCTACCTTCACCGTCGATAATGACACCAGCGTCGCGTTGCTGGCCAAGACGGCGGCCTCGCTGGCGCAGGCAGGTGCCGACATTGTCGCTCCCTCCGACATGATGGATGGACGCGTGGCCGCGATGCGCACAGCGCTCGATGCCGCTGGATGCACGGAGACACCCATCCTTTCCTACGCGGCCAAGTTTGCCTCCGCATTTTACGGCCCCTTCCGTGAGGCCGCAGATTCCGCACCGCAATTTGGTGATCGGCGCAGCTACCAGATGGATGGAGCCAATCTGCGCGAGGCGTTGCGCGAGATCGAACTCGACTTGGGCGAGGGCGCGGACATGATTTTGATGAAGCCCGCGCTGCCGTATCTGGATGTGATTCACGCCGCGCGCACGCGCTTCGATGTCCCGCTGGGCGCGTATCAAGTCTCCGGCGAATACTCCATGCTGCAGGCGGCCTTTGCCCGCGGCTGGTTGGAGCGCGACCGCGCCCGGCTGGAGTCGCTGCTGTCGATCCGCCGCGCCGGTGCGGACTTCATCGTCACCTACTTTGCGCAGGAAGCCGCCCAGTTGCTGGGCTAACAGTGCTTTCCTGTACAGGGTTCACAAAATTTTGGCTGTGGGTCCAGTTGCAGGATCTTGGCTAACTCTCTCTTCTACCAAAAAAACAATGTGTCATTCTGAGCGCAGCGAAGAATCCAGATGGTAAGAGCTAAACGATGAAAACAGAAATTCTCTGGATTCTTCATTTCGCTATGCTCCATTCAGAATGACTCTATCGTGTTTTTTCAAAGGGACCCACGCACCAAAATATCTGGTGGGGTGCCCCATTCTAGCCGTGTACTTTGCGCCT
>DAHUZD010000367.1 GCA_027306745.1 Acidobacteriaceae bacterium | reverse complement strand
TTATCACGCGGGGAATTTTTTGGAATGGCCAGCAGACGCAACTGAACTACATGACGCGCAGCGACCGGCATTTGTCGTGGATTCATATTGCGTTTCTTTTTGCCGTTACGCTGGTTCCTTTTTCCACACGTCTGCTGGCGGAGTTTATCGGCTACCGCACGGCTCTTCTGCTGTATTGGTTGGATATTTTTCTGATGGGCGCGATTCTGTACGCAAGCTGGAAGTACGCACAACGTGCCCAACTGGTACGGGAGGATGTGCCGAACGAGGTTTGCGCCGCTATTTGCAAACGTGTGGTGATCGCGCAATCCCTCTACGCGTTGGGAGCAGCCGCCTGCGTCTTCAATCCACGCTGGAGCATCGCCATCATCCTCGCCGTGCAGTTGAATTATGCAATCGCTCCGCAATTCTTACAGCGCGTCCGCGCCTGAGCACTTTGACCCAAAATGTTCCAGCAGCATTTGTGAAGTGTGGGAGACAAACCGCAGATCCTCCCACTGCGTTCCCTGCCGGGACTTCGGTAGGGATGACAATTTTCATTCAACGCAAGAGTCATTCTGAGGAGCGGAGCGACGAAGAATCCAGAGGGCGATGGGTGGGTTGAGATACTTGGCATTCTCTGGATTCTTCGCTGCGCTCAGAATGACTCATCCCCTTTGGTGCAAAGTATCCGCCATTCCCAACAACCATATCCCAACATCGCGCTACCAGAGGTTCCCAGTGGCTTTGTGGGCTGAAACGAGTCGAATGTATTCCTTCGACTGGAATTTTTTTCCTGTGGATGCGCCGGACATGTACCGCACCTTGCCGAAGATGGGACGGTCAAACCACGGGCGGTCATGCTTGCCCACGATGGCCCAGGCGATGCCCGCGTAGCCATTGGGGTCGCGTCCGTCAAGCTCGTAACGGTCGTTGAGGGAGACGGCGTAGGCAAATGCCGTGGCCGGGTCGGGCGACCACTCCAGGATTTTTTTGGCCCAGTACATGCGCAGATAGTTGTGCATCCATCCGAAATCCACCATTTGCCGCTGGGCCGCGTTCCAAAGTTCGTCGTGGGTTTCGCCTCGCTCCATTTGCTCCAGCGTGTAGAGCCAGTCACGCCGGTCGTGTGCGTGTTCGGCCAGGCTTTGCCGCGCCCAATTCTCTGCGCACTCCTCCGAGTCATAGTGGGGGTTCGTGCGCACAAAATTGATGGCCAGTTCGCGCCAGACGATCAGTTCATTGAAAAAAGCTTCGCGTGCCTCGGCGAGCGCAGGATTCTTTTTGGCGGCGGCATCGACGGCCAGAGCAATCTCCAACGCGCCGATGTGGCCGAAGTGCAAATAGGGAGACAGGCGGCTGGTGCCGTCGGTTTCTGGATGGTTGCGTTGTGTTGGGTAACCGGCCAGCCGATGCTGGACGAAATACTGAAGGCGCGCCCGCGCAGCCTGAGAACCGCCGCGGAAGGATTCGACGGGGCCGATGGTGCGGTCCAGATTTTTCCATCCTGCGGTGATGTCGGATTTGGTGGGAAAGCAGGCGAATTTTTTTGGACGCGGCCAAGCGTGGTCTGCCTTGGGGTTTTCGAGCGAACGCAAATAATCGGGCAATTCCCGGTAGAGCCGGGGGCGCAGGATATATGCGCCGTACTGCGCTTTAGGAAAGAGCTTGCTGGGCACAACGGCATCGGCATCCACCGTCCAGTAGGGAATGCGCAACCGCCGCGCGAGGGTCTGTCGCCAACGCTCCGGCTCGCGGCAGGGGTTCTCGTCGCCGATCAAGAGCGCTGCATGGACCTCCGCCAGAAAAGATTCCAGAGAGTTCTCCGGCGGCCTGCGCACGAAGAATGCAATGTTGCGCTCGGCCAAGTCAGCTTCAATATCTGGCAAGCCTTGGTTCAGAAAGACGTAGTGACGCAGGTTGGCGCTGGGAAAGTTGGCAATGGCGGCGAAGTAGACCAGCAGCGGCAGGCCTAGTGCATTGGCCACGTGGACAGCCGCATCTACGGCAGGATTATTGAGGCCGCGCTGTGAACGCTGCATCCAATAGACGACGCATTGGCCGCCGGGTGCAAGCGGGCCACTGCGGCGCACGGTGACGCGCGCATCCGCGGCGATGCGGTGCAAATCCGCAGGCAGGTCGTTGGCGGAGGTGTGTTCAGGGCTGGGCTTCATGCAATGTGGAACGGCTGAAGCTCCATGGTACAAAATGCGCAGCGCTCAGCGCCTGCCATGCCGGGAACAATCCATGGGATGCTGGGGGTATCGGCTGGTTGTGCATCGGCTTTAGGCGGAAAAGGTAATGAAAAGTGACCGAAGTAAGGTTTCCAAATTCCCGGATTGGGTGCAGGATGAAAGAGTAGGGAGAAACAGGTGCGCTACTGGACAGTCAGGACAGGGCGCACGCAAACGGGCATGCGTGGAGGCAAGCAATGGCAATCGTTGTAGGGATTCTGCAAGGGCTGGCGTTTTTGAGCATGGTGCTGTTGCCGGCTTTTGTGGCGACACGCGCGCTCGACACGGTGGATCGCGCCAAGTAGCGAAACTGCGGCCACAGCGGATGGGTTTGTCTTGGAGCGCGCGCGGGCGCGCTCTGAAGCAAAGCGGGCTGGGATACGACATGGAAGCTCCTGCCATGTGCGTCCCGGCCCGGTTCGTTTTTTGAGGCCATATTTGCGGAGGTAATTGTAATTGTAATGATTGCAGTCGTTTGCGCCATAGACAGATTTGACAGCGAAGGCTGTATGAAAATGGTTCTTCATTTGTTTTATTCGTATTTTGAGGCAATATTCGCTCTCAAAGAATCTATACTGGGAACAGGTGTGTTACACCTGAGCAGGGAGGGGTTATGACGGAAAAGGTTCGCCGCAATTTGGAGGAACTGTCCGAGGCCGCTCGAAAAAACAGACCCATAGTGGAGGAGCGCCTGAAGGAAATGGGAAAAGAACCTGTTCCAGGCTTTGTTGAAAGCGCCTCTCGGTACTACGATGCCCTCAAAAAACTCGCTTCAGAATGATTCTGAGTATGGGCTAACTGCTCGTTATATCGAAGAGCTTCACGATGACGGGATTGCGTTTTTCTTCGGCCCAAACGAGCCAGTTCGATCTGGCGAGTGCATCGACCGCAATTTACTACACTCAGCATCGCTTCAGCCCTTCCAATCCACATCTGGTTCTGATGCCTATCCCACCATTTACGATAAAGCCGCCTGCTTATTCTTTTCCATTGCAGGCGGCCATATTTTTACAAACGGAAACAAGAGAACCAGTGTTCTTGCGCTTCTGCACTTTCTTATGGCTAATGAAATACTGCTGGCAATATCCAACGAAGAAATGGTTGAGCTGACCAGAAGTGCGGCTGCATATCGGAGCACGGGAAAAACTGCCAAGGAAATGATGTGCATGATTTCTCAAACAATCGAAGAAAATAGCATTACATTTAGTGAACTGAATCGGTCTAATCCCGAAGTGGTTGAGGTTTGGACGAGAATCATGCATACGATGCGCAACGCTGAGAAGTTTTTGAAGCGTTCGGTGCTGGAGCAGCAGGGAAGCCGTTAGCTGTTCTGCGGTTTTGTTTCTATTTCCGAGGCTTCTTAAGGCTTTTGTTGCTATCTATTGCTTTCGCCGGCCGCCCAGAATGACACCATTGGAAAGAACGCCCATGGAAGAAACGCTGGAAATTCTGGGTCAGATTGCAAAAGCAAACGGCGACAGGGGCAGTCCGTCGCCGTTGTTGTTTGGAGTATGTGTGTCCCTAGCTATGCGCTTCCATGATGGAGGCGAGCACGTCCCGGCTGGGACGGGTGCGTGACTCCGGCAGCGTGGCCAGCGGTTCATCCACCATATTCAGCAGCGTGGCAAAGTCCGGCTTTTCCGTATCCACGTAAAAGACGCCGGTGAGCACTTCACCCTTGGCGTGCGACTCCATAAGCATTTTGACGGCCCCGGCCCTGTCGGTGGGGTTGTAGTTCTCATGCAGCTTGCGCAGGCGCAGGTGGCTGCCGTCGTGCATGCGCACGTCGATGGTGGTGTTGGCGTCGTAGTCGACGGCGATGTCCTCGAAGTGCGGGACGAAGCCGACTTCGCTGATGGCCTCTTCGTGCTCCTGCATGTACTTGTAGCTCTTCGTGGAGCCTTCATGGTCATTGAAAGTGACGCAGGGCGAGATGACGTCCAGCATTACGGTGCCGCGGTGCGCGACAGCGGCCTTCAACATGGCCGAGAGCTGCTTTTTGTCGCCAGAGAAGGAGCGGCCCACGAAGGTTGCGCCCAACTGAATGGCCAGCGCGCAGGTGTCGATGGCGGGCAGATCGTTGATGACGCCGGTCTTCAATTTGGAGCCGATGTCAGCGGTGGCGGAGAACTGACCT
>DAHUZD010000361.1 GCA_027306745.1 Acidobacteriaceae bacterium | reverse complement strand
TCGACGCCAACGGCATTCTGCATGTCTCTGCGCTGGAGCAGCGCAGCGGTCAGCAGTCTGAGGTGGAAGTGAAGCCCACCTATGGCCTGTCCGACGAGCAGGTGGAGACGATGATTCTCGATTCCTTTGACCATGCCGAGGAAGATTTTCGCCAACGCCAGCTTGTCGAGGCGCGCAATGAGGCAGACACCATTCTGACTCTGGTTGAAAAGGCACCGTCACATCCAGCGTGGAAGCTGCTGGAGCCTGAAGAGTATCTGCGCATCGCGCACGCCAAGTCCGCGTTGGAAGATGCCAATCAGCAGCAGGACTACAAGCTGATCCGTGCTGCGATTGAAGCGCTCGACAAAGCCACGCGCCACTTTGCAGAGCTGCAAATGGAGAATGCTGTTTCCTCAGCCATACAAGGCAAATCCATGCAGACGGCAGACCAGGCCCTTGGCCGCGCGCCTACCGCGCCGCATCCCTTCGCTCCGGCGGAGATTGAAGTGAAGAAATAATCAGGAACAGGCAGACAAGACTATGACCAACACTGAGACACAAAACGCGATCGACCTCAGCCAGCCCCCAGCGCCGGACATGGTGCGCGTCACCTTTTTGCCGGAAGGCCGCACGGTTGAGTTCAAGTTCGGCACGCTGCCGTATGACCATCACGGCAAGCCGATGTCCTTTCTCGACGTAGCCGAAAACTACGGCATCTTTCTCGACCATGCCTGTGGCGGCGCTTGCGCCTGCACCACCTGCCATCTATGGATCAAGGAAGGCGAGCCGGGCCTGAGCGAGCCAGACGATGATGAGCTGGATCGCATGGAAACCGCTGCCGATGTGCAGTTGAACTCACGCCTCGGCTGCCAGACCGTAATCACCCAGCCTGGAAACTACGTTGTCGAGGTTCCCAAATGGAACCGGAACTACGTAAGCGAGGGCAAACCGCTTGCACTGAACGAGACGAAGTAGGGAGATACGAAGATGCCCAAGGAAATTCTATGGACTGACTCGGAAGAGATTGGCATCCAGTTGCAGGAAAAATATCCTGACACGGATCCGCTGACGGTGCGCTTTACTGACCTGCATCGCATGGTTGCCGAGCTGCCCGGTTTTGCCGACGATGCGCAAAAGTCGAATGAGTCCAAACTGGAGGCCATCCAGATGGCTTGGTACGAGGAGTGGAAGGACGCGCAGTAATTGCGCCCAGCATGCAACAAATAAATCGACCGGATGGGAATGCCACAACTATGGATCGCATCATTGATGGAGTTCTGAAGTTTCAGCGCGACGTTTACCCCAGCCAGAAGGCGCTCTTTGAGCAGCTTTCCATAGCGCAGCGCCCGCAAGCCCTCTTCATCGGCTGCTCAGATTCGCGCGTCGTGCCAGAGCTATTTACACAGCAGGGGCCGGGCGATCTCTTTGTGGTGCGCAATGCGGGCAACATCGTGCCGCCTTTCGCAGTGGCTCCCGGCGGCGTCTCGGCCAGCATTGAATATGCCGTATCGGTGCTGGGAGTGCCAGATATCATCATCTGTGGCCACTCTGGCTGCGGAGCGATGACGGCGATTCTGCGCGGCAGCAAACAATTGGAGGCGTTGCCTGCTGTGGCGCGCTGGCTCAGCTTTTCCGATGCTGCACGGCAGATCGTCGCCAAGCGGTGCGCGCATGAGGACGATGATGCCAAGCTGAACTCACTGATTCAGGAAAATGTTCTGGCGCAGTTGGAGCACCTGCTGACACATCCCGCTGTGGCCGCAGCCGTCAAAGCCAAGGAAGTTCGCCTGCATGGCTGGGTCTTCGACATTCCCACCGCGGGCGTGCTCAGCTATGACGCGCAAACGGAGTCTTTCATTCCACTGGCGCAGGCCGCTTTTAGCGAGGCGAAGGCGTAACGCTCACTTCCATCCAAAGGCTCCGCGGAAGAGTTCAATCTGCGGAGCCGCATTGCCCTCGCAATACACACTGACCACATCAAAACGCACGGGGATTTTTTCAGGCTCGTCGAGCAGGCGCAGATACTCGCGCGCCATGCGGCGCAACATGGTGCGTTTGTCCGCGTCCACGGCGGCCTCGGCGGGTTCGACGGCGTGTGAGGTGCGCGTTTTGACCTCAATAAAACAGAGCCAGTCGTCCTCCCAAGCAATCAAATCCATGTCCCCATGCAGCCGCGCACTGCGCCAACGTCGGGCGACCACCGTGTATCCCAAACGTCGTAGATGGAAGTAAGCAATCCGCTCGCCGAGTATGCCTGTGGCCAGATGCGGCGCGGTTGGCTGCGTGCACCCCAACCGCGCCGCCAGACGATCAAGAGCATGCAGGCTCTGTTCGAACAGACGCAAACGCAGTCGCGCAATGGAAGAAAGTCTCATGGTGCGATGGCGCCACTATAGCAAGCGAACGCGTCTATGCAAAGAGGCAAAGAAAAAAGCGGAGCCGAAATCTCCGGCCCCGCTGTATTTGCATATCGCACCAGAAGAATTATCCGCGCGCTGCGATCGAGATGCACTCTTCCAGAATGTCGAGTGCAATATCGGCCTCTTCCTGGCGTACGGTCAGCGGCGGAGACATGCGCAGTGAAGTCTCGCCGCAGCCCAGCACCATCAGCCCGCGCTCAAAGGCCAGTTCCTCAATGCGATTGCGCAGTGCTATCGCTGGCTCGCGCGTCGCCTGATCTTTGACGACCTCCAGGGCCAGCATCAGACCGCGTCCGCGCACCTCGCCCACGTTGGGGAAGCGTGTGGGCCAGCTTTTCATCCGCTCCATCATGGCCGCTCCCACCTTGGCCGCGTTGGCCATGCCTTCGCGTTCGATGATGTCCAGTGTGGCCATGGCCGCGGCAATCGCCACCGGATTGCCGCCGTACGTGGAGGCGTGTGAGCCGGGCTTCCAGTCCATGATCTCGGCGCGCGTCATGCAAACGCTCAGCGGCATGCCACTGGCAATGCCCTTGGCGATGCAGACGATGTCCGGCTCCACGCCGGAGTGCTCAATGGCCCACCACTTGCCCGTGCGGCCCACGCCAGATTGCACTTCATCGGAGACCAGCAGAATGCCGTGCTTGTCGCAGATGCGGCGTAGCTCTTGCAAAAAGATGTTGGGCGCAACGATGTAGCCGCCCTCGCCCTGGATTGGTTCAACAAAGATGGCCGCCACCTCTTCCGGTGCCAGCGTTGCCTTGAAGAGTACGTTTTCAATGTAGCGTGCGCAGCCTAGAGCAAAGGCTTCCTGCTCCTGTGCTCCGCCGGTGCAGCCGCGATAGGTGTAGGGGTAGCGCACATGCGTCACGCCGGGCACGAGCGGAGAGAACCTGCGCCGCTGCTGCGTCTTCGATCCTGTCAGCGAAAGCGCACCCATGGTGCGACCATGAAAGGCGCCAAAGAAGGAGATCACCTGCTGGCGTCCGGTATGATAGCGCGCGATCTTCAACGCGCACTCCACGGCCTCAGAGCCGGAGTTGCCGTAGTAAAACTTGTGTGGGCCGCGCATGGGCGCAATCGCGCTGAGACGCTCGGCCAGTTGCATCATGTGCTCGTAATAAAAATCCGATCCAGAGACGTGCAGCAACTCTGCCGCCTGCTTTTGAATCGCGGCGACCACTTCAGGATGGCAATGGCCCGTGGAGTTGACGGCGATGCCTGCGGCGAAGTCGAGAAACTCGTTGCCATCCACGTCCGTGATGCGCACGCCGCGGCCACTCTTGGCCACCAGCGGATAGGAGCGCGTGTAGCTGGGCGTGACCCACTTGTGATCAGACTCCACAGCGGCCTTGGCCTTGGGGCCGGGCAGGGGTCCGTGAATTTTTGGTCCAAACTTCGCGTAGTTCGCGGTCTGTGTATATGCGCCCAGTTCGTTGCTTTGCACGGTCTGCATGGTTCATCCTCGCAATGGTTTTTGGCTGCGGCTGTATGCGTCTTCCGCGTGTGCGCCGGTGCGCCGGCAGGGAAGACGAAGAGTTGCTTAGAGGAAGAAAAGCAATGCGCAGCTAATCACAGCCGTACTGGCTGGGCCGCGTTCGCGCCGGAAGCACGCGCAGATGCTTGCGCGGGCACATGCGCCAAACGCGCTCTGTGCGCCACTGGCGGCTGTCGGATGTCCAATGCGCGGACGGGACTTGCATACATCCAGTATAGACGCTTGCACGGATTCTTGTGCAAACGGCGCTGCGCATCCGCCAGATGCACCTGCGCTCGCACCCTACAATGGAAGTAGGTTGTCTATGTCTTCCACTTCACGCACGGCCCCTCCGTGGCAAATACTCAGCGCATTTTGCAGCGTCTACCTCTTCTGGAGCGCGACCTATGCCGCTTCGCGTATCGGCGTGCATTTTGTGCCGGCACCGTTGCTGGCTGGCGTGCGGCTGGCC
>DAHUZD010000302.1 GCA_027306745.1 Acidobacteriaceae bacterium | reverse complement strand
ATGAACCAGGCGCTGGCGCAGTCAGAGGCCGCACGCGCCGCACGTGATCAGCTTTGCACATTTGTGCAAGGGCACACGCTGGGCAGCGCGCGCAGCAATCTGGCACAGTATGTTTCTCTGGCTTTATTTTTGACGCCGCCGCCGGAGTTGGCCATCAGCGTGCCCAAGGAGCAGTTGCCGCCGGATGCAGCGCCCATCACCGAATATGTCAATCTGCTGCGCAACTTTGCCGATGCCATCAATTTACATTTGATTTGGGTGCTGAACCGGCCTGCGTATGATGCGGAGGTGGACAAGCTGCACGATCCAATGACCAAGATGATTCTTGGCCTGGATTTGTATATGAAGCAGCCGCCCAGCCAGTACAGCAACCGCAGATTTCTGGTGGTGCTGGAGCCGCTGATTGCTCCCGGTCAGGCGAATGCGCGCGTTTATGGCGGTGACTATATTGTGGTGGTTTCGCCGGTCAATGGAGTTGTGCGCCTGCGCGAGATCAAGCACACGTATCTGCACTATGAGCTGGAGCCGCTGATCTACGCGCGGGCCGAGTCCATCGACGCCTTGCAGCCGCTTCTGGAACGGGTCGAGGATGCTCCGCTGCCCTTTGATGACAAAAACAATATTGAAGCTCTCGTCACGGAGAGCATGATTCGCGCCATTGAAGCGCGCACCATGGACACGGGAGTTCCAGAGTATGTGCAGCCGGCGCACATGGACCGCTCGCAGGTGGTGGCCATCAACAAAGCGATAGTGGAACGCGATCGCAAGGCCGAGGCTGTCCGCCAGCAATTGGTGCAGCAGGACATGGAGCAGGGCTATATTTTGACGCATTACTTTTACGAACAGTTCAAAAACTTTGAAAGCAGCCCGGTCAGCCTTGAAGAAGCCGTTGGAGAGATGGTCTACAGCATCGACGTGCCGGAGGTTCGCTCCAGCGTGCAGCGGCTGAAGTTCGTTGACCACGCGCAGGACGAAGTGGTGCAGCGCACCGCGCCCAAGCCAGACGTGCTTGACCAGGCAGAGAAGGCGTTGTATTCCGGCGATGCAGCCAAGGCCACGCAGATTGCAGAGCAAGCCCTGGCCGCGCACACGGCGCACCCTGGACGGGCACAATTTATTCTGGCGCGCGCGGATTTGATCAGCGGTAAGCCGGAGCAGGCCGTGGCGGCCTTTCAGCAGGCGGTGAAGCTATCCCACGATCCGCGCACCATTGCCTGGGCGCATATTTATCTGGGACGCGTTGACGATGTGCAGGAGGATCGGGATAGCGCCATCGCAGAATATAAAGCTGCCCTGCAAAACCGCGATGGCCGCCCGGACACCGAGCAGGCCGCGGAGCAGGGATTGAAGCATCCTTATCAATTGCCTTCGCAGCCCAGCCAGTCTGCTCCGGGAGCGGCAGGCGCGCAGCCGCAACAGTAAGCAACGCGGAGAGTGAGTGCGTGAATAAGAGCGCGGCCATCCACGAACCCGGAATACCGCTGGCCGCAAGGGAACCAGCGGGCGCGCCTGTGGCGGCAGAGGCCGATGTCTCTCCGGCAGAGCGGTTGCAGGCGCGGATCGGCCACAAGTTTACCAACGTAGAACTGCTGGAGCGCGCGCTGACGCACAGCTCCATTGCCAGCGAGCAGATGCAGCGGCGCACACCGCAGGATGATAACGAGCAACTGGAGTTTCTAGGCGATGCCGTGCTGAGCCTTGCAGTCACCGAGCATCTATACCACACCTATTCGGAGATGGATGAGGGGGCGCTGACGCAGTTGCGTGCGCAGATGGTCAGCCGGAAACATTTGGCGCAGGTGGCGCGCACGCTGGCTTTGGGCGAGGCGTTGCGGCTGGGCAATGGCGAGGAGCGCAGCGGCGGGCGCAAAAAGTCTGCATTGCTGGCCAACGCATTGGAGGCTTTGCTGGCTGCTTTGTACCTGGATGGCGGTCTGGTCGTGGCTGCGCAATTTGTGCGTGCGCATGTGCTGGCTGGCTCTCTGGAGGCTCTGGCCGACGAAGCACGCTCTGGCCTGGCCGTGGGCGACTACAAATCCGCGCTTCAGGAGTATTTGCAAGCCGGTGGATTGGGCCAGCCGCGCTACACCGTGACTGCGGAGAGCGGGCCGGATCACCAAAAAACATTTGCAGTGGAACTGCATTGGGTGCACACTGGCGCAGAGCCGCGCCTGCTGGCCAGCGCCAGCGGCACGCGCAAAAAGATTGCCGAGCAGGAGGCGGCGCGCATCGCGCTGGAGGCTTTGCGGCATCCATCCAGCAGCCCGGATGCCCCTGCGCAGGGAGAACGTGCATGAACTCCGGCTCCACGGAAGGAATGGATGGCGGCGCAGCGCCCCTGGCCGAGGTGCAGGTGCCAGGCAGTGCGGAACCAGCCGCGCCGGATGCGGTGCGCGCGCAATCTCAAATGGAAGAACTGCTGGCCTTGTTCCAGGGCATGGCGACGGTTGTTGTTATCGCGCTTTTCATTCTCACCTTTCTGGCGCAGCCGTACAGAATCCCCTCCGCCTCGATGGAAGACACGCTGTTGGTGGGCGATTTTTTGTTGGTGAACAAAATAGTCTACGCACCAGCGGGGCCGTGGCGGCATCTGCTGCCGTACCGCGCGGTGCAGCGGGATGACGTGATTGTTTTTCACTATCCCGTGGCCCCGGCCACGCATCTGGTCAAGCGTGTGATTGGCCTGCCGCAGGATCGCATTCGCATGGTTGGGGGCCGCGTTTATCTGGATGAAGTGCCCATGGCGGAGCCATTCGCGCGCAACGGGCCGTATGAGGCCAACTTGTTTCGAGATGATTTTCCTTCGCTGGCCTACACCGATCCCGGCGTGGATATGCGCTGGTGGATGCAGATGCGCGGCGATATCCGCGATGGGGAACTGGTGGTGCCCGCAGGCCAGTATTTCGTTCTGGGGGATAACCGCCAAGACAGCCTGGACAGCCGCTATTGGGGTTTTGTGCCGGAGGCCAACATCGTGGGCGAACCGTTTCTGGTCTATTTTTCTCTGCGTGCTCCCTCCGCTTCTGAACTGACGGGGCTGCCGGATGATAGACTGACGCACGGCCACTCCTTGTGGGCGCAGACCCTGCGCGTGGCGCGCTGGGACAGGATTTTTCACATCATTCATTAAAAATTCCCCCAGAATCTTCTGGGAACCAGGCAAGGGGAGCAAAGGCATTGGCCCGCACGGAAACCGTCGAAACCGCAACAAAGCCGGCACAAGAGGCTGAAATCCGGCAGGAGACGCCGCTGGAATCCTTTGCTTCGA
The DNA here is from genome assembly GCA_027306745.1 of Acidobacteriaceae bacterium. GTDB lineage: Bacteria > Acidobacteriota > Terriglobia > Terriglobales > Acidobacteriaceae > JAJZCX01. The sequence continues at coordinate 237 of DAHUZD010000302.1, read as the reverse complement.
TTTGCTCCGTGCTGGTGATTGGCATCTTCATCATCACCTTCATCTTTCAAAACTTTGAGATTCCCTCCTCCTCGATGGAGAAGACCATTCTGATTGGCGATCACGTGCTGGTGGATCGCATCAGCCTGGCTCCACGCACGGCCTGGGCGCCGTTTGTGCATTACGGCGATGTGCACCGCGGCGACATTATCGTGTTCATCAAGCCGCATGAGACGAATATGACTTTGGTCAAGCGCG
>DAHUZD010000296.1 GCA_027306745.1 Acidobacteriaceae bacterium | reverse complement strand
GGCGACCTTGGTGCCGTAGGCTTTGCAGACGCTCTCCATCTGTAATAGGTGCATTGTTTGGCTCAATCCAAATTTTCTTGCGCTGCAAGAGGAACTACGCACACTCTGCGCTCTTGGTTCCGATGCAAGGATGTGGGTGCAGGCAGTGTAGCAAATCGCGGACGGTTTCCTTGCTCGCGGCTGATAGCATCCTGTGTGTATGCTCGCGCTCGACACCAAAGTGCAGTTCATCAAGGGCATCGGCCCACAGATCGCCGAAAAGCTGGCGGAGAAGCGAATCTTTTTGGCCGAAGACCTGCTCTATCATCTGCCCTTTCGTTATGAGGATCGGGAGCATCCACGCAGCTTGAATGAATTGCAGCCGGGAGAAGTAGCCAGCGTCATTGGTGAAGTGCGCGGCACGGCCCTGCTGCGCACGCGCAAGATGCCCATCTTTGAGATGACTGTGGGCCAAGGGCCGGTCTCGCTCAAGTGCATGTGGTTTCATGGCGCGTATCTCAAGGACAAATTCAAGCCTGGGCAGATGCTAGCGCTCTACGGCAAGGTGGAGCCGTCGCGCAGCCGCGGCGGCAGCTTCAAAATGATTCAGCCGCAGATTGAGATTCTTCCTGGCCCGGATGAGCCGGAAACCGCGCTGCTGGAGTCGGGCCGCATCGTGCCTGTGTATGAGTCGCTGGGAGGCGCGCGGCTCAGCTCGCGCTGGTTGCGGCGTGTGCTGCACACAATTTTGGAGTCGCCGGGACCGCGCGTGGAAGAGACATTGCCAGCAGTGCTCTGCGAGCGGCTGCAATTGCCGGATCGCGCCGCAGCCCTGCGCGCCGTACATTTTCCTCCGCAGGAAACATCGCTGGCGCAGTTGCAGAATGCCAGCACGCCTGCGCACCGGCGGTTGATCTTTGAAGAGCTGTTTTATCTCGAACTGGGTTTGGAACTGAAGCGCCGCAAGATGCGCGAGCGCCCCGGCTTTGCCATGCAGACCGGCGAGCGTGTGCGAACTGCATTGAAAAGGGTGCTGCCCTTCCATCCCACGGCGGCGCAAAAACGTGTGCTAGGCGAGATCGTCAGCGACATGCGCCAGCCCACGCCCATGCGGCGATTGTTGCAGGGGGATGTTGGCTCGGGCAAAACCATTGTTGCACTGCAAGCCGCGCTGGTGGCCATTGAAAATGGTCACCAGGCTGCGCTGATGGCACCGACGGAAATTTTGGCTACTCAGCATTTTCTGGCTGCGCGCAAGCTGCTGGAGCACACCGCGCGCAAGCCTCCGTATCGCGTGGTGCTGCTCACCGGCTCTCTGGACGAGGAGCGCAAACGCGCCAACCGCGGAAAAATCTTTCGCGGAGAAGCCGATCTCGTCATCGGCACACATGCGCTGATTGAAGAGAAAGTGGAGTTTGCCAATCTCGGTCTGGTGATTGTGGATGAGCAGCATCGCTTTGGCGTATTGCAGCGCTTCAAGCTGATGAAGAAGCCCAACGCCGCGGAGCCGCATGTGCTGGTCATGACGGCCACGCCCATTCCGCGAACGTTGGCGCTGACGCTCTACGGCGACTTGGAAGTGAGCGTGCTGGATGAGTTGCCGCCGGGCCGCACGCCGATCGTGACGCGCCGCACCGAGGATGAGCGCGCAAGCGAGGTTTGGGCCTTTTTGCGCAAACAGGTGCAGTTGGGCAGGCAGGCCTACAGCGTTTATCCGGTGATCGAAGGCCCCAGCGACGATCAGCCGGAATTGGACTTTCCGCATGACGAGGCCGCAGCGCCGGATGCTTCCACAGCCGAAGCCGTGGCCAAACCAAAATCCGCCGCGCGCTTGAAAGCGAAAGTCCCAGCATCGCTCTTCGAAGAAAAAAACAGCAAACCAAATTTGAAATCCGCTGTGGCCATGTTTGACGAACTCCGCGCAACGCACTTGTCGGGCTTGCGCCTCGGTCTGTTGCACGGGCGCATGAACGCGGAGGAAAAAGAAATCAGCATGCGCCGCTTCCAGCGCGGCGAATTGGATGTGATGGTGGCGACGACTGTGATTGAAGTGGGTGTCGACGTGCCCAACGCATCAGTGATGGTGATCGAACATGCCGAGCGTTTTGGCCTGGCGCAGATGCACCAATTGCGCGGGCGCGTGGGCCGCGGCGCGGCCAAGTCCTATTGCATTTTGATGACCGGCGGCAAAGTATCTCCGCAGGCCGAGGAACGATTGGATGCCATGGTGCGCACGCAGGATGGCTTTGAGCTGGCGGAGTTGGACCTGGCTTTGCGCGGCCCCGGAGAATTTTTCGGCACGCGCCAGGCTGGGCTGCCAGACTTCCGCGTGGCGAATTTGCTGCGAGACCGCAAGCTTTTGGAAATGGCCCGGCGTGAGGCGCAGCAGTTTGTGGAGGGTGCGGACAAGCAGATGCCACGTGAGGCGGTCGCTGCCGTCTGGGCGCATCTGCGGGCGCATTGGCAGCGCCATTATGGTCTGGTGGAAGCGGGATGACATTGGTTCCAGCCTTGCGGCTAGGCTGCGCTGGAGCGCAAAAATTTCCGGAAGCGCATGTTCTCCTCATGCAGGGTGCCCACGCGCAGCGTGATGGTCAGGATCTGTATCAGGTCAGGATCGGATGAAAATTTCTTACACAAACACATCTCGGTAAAGGCCCGCTGTGCCGTACGCGGAAATTGCACGCCAGCGTGTTGCAGCGCGCTGTACATTTCCACCACGTTGTCCATTTCCACTTCAAAGCGAATCTGGTAGGCGACGGAGGAGACCTGTTTTTCCTCCAACACCCAGCCTTTGGAATCCACAAGGTGGTCCACCAGCCGGATTTGCAGCTTGGGGGATTCCAGAGCGCTGTAACCGTGAATGGCGATGCTGGGCATACTTGGAGAAGACTCCGTGTGCTTATGTGCCCGCCCGCATCGCGGACGGACTGACCCTACAGGCTGGTTATCGGAGACATTCCGGCGCGGCATCAGGCGCGGACGCGGTACGTTGGTCACCGGCTCCCATTTTTATTCGCTAGCCAATTCTTCCCAGATGTGCACACGTCCCAACGGAAATTTCCTCAAGGGCTTCCGCGTGGCACTAAATCGCAGAACGAAATTCCCGCTTCGGTCTGAGCGGGTCTGCTATGCTCAACGTACATTCCTGCGGTCGGCGGTTGCAGGCGCAGCCGCAGTTGTGCAGCCGGGCGGCCGCATTTTTCAGGTGAGAGAAGCGTGCCGAATCCCCGCGAAGTCCGTTGGTCGCAACTCAAGGTAGGCCTGCTGGTGGTGGCCTCCAGCCTTTTGCTGGCCCTGTTGGTGATTCTGATGTCTGGCCCGATTGATGGCCTGTTGCATCGCAGAATCATCATCTACGCACGCGTCACGAATGCCTCAGACCTCCAGCCCGGCGCTGCGGTCAACTTGCAGGGCGTCATGATCGGGACCGTTCAGCGCATCCGCATCAACATGGCATATCCAAAGACTCCAGTGGAAATCCGTATGCGTGTCAGCACGCAATACATCCGCGCCCTGCACGCAGATTCCATCGTCACGCTGGACACGGTGGGCGTTTTGGGCGACACCGTGGTGGACATTGACAGTACGCACGCCACAGGCCCGCTGCTGGCCGACGGAGACTCCATCCTCGTTGCGCAAACGCCGAGTATCCAGGATGTGGTTCGCTCCAGCCAAAGCACTATCCAGCAGATCGACGCCATCTTGGCCCGTCTGCAGCAGTTGACCGACGCCATCAATACGGGCCAGGGGTCGCTGGGCAAGCTCGTGCACGATCCAACAATGTATAACCAGGCGGTCACGGCGCTGGCCAGCCTGCAACGCGTCTCCGACCAGATCAACAACGGCCACGGCTCCTTGGGCAAGCTGGTCAATGATGATACTTTTTATGACCGGGCCAATGATGCCGTCACACACTTGGACCACATCACCAGCGCCATCGATGCCGGCCAGGGCAGCATGGGCAAGCTGATGCACGACGATGCGCTTTACAACAATCTGAACCAGACGGCGGCCAAGGCCAACCAGATGCTGACCCAGATTCAGCAGGGCCGGGGCGCGCTGGGCCTGCTGGCGGACGATCCGCAATTTGCCCGCAAGCTGAAGGACACGGTCGGGCAGATGGACACGCTGTTGGCGCGGCTCAACGCGGGCCAAGGCTCGGCCGGCAAGCTGTTGCGCGATCCGTCCTTATATGACAACGGCGCACAGACCCTGCAGAGCGCACGCGACCTGCTCAAAGCCGTCCGCAAGGATCCCCGGCGGTATCTCAGCTTTCAATTCAAGGTATTTTGACCCCCTTGGGCGGCTGCCGCTGGCACAAACCCCCTTTGGCTTTTACAATTGGTGCAGGAAGCAATCCCAACGATGAACGCTGCCCGTGGCAGCCCTCGCGTCTGAACCGCGCAAGAGGATCAAGGATGCACATGAAGTTTTGGAAATATGGCCGCATCGCGCTGGCCCTAGTCGTGTCTCTCGGAATGGGCCTCAGCTTTATTGCTTGCGGTACCTACACCATCGGTTATCTCTACGTCAGCGCCAACGGCATTGCCACCACCAATCCCAATCAGCGCCTCAACCAGATCGCCGGTTTCAAAATCGATCATGACTTCGGCTATCTAACGCCGATCACCGGCTCGCCGTTTGCTGCGAATGGCGATGATCCGGTGCAAATGGCACTGGTGCCGGGTGGCCAGTTGCTGGCTGTGCTCAACAAGGGATCCAACAGCGTCTCCATGTACAGCATTGGCGGATCGGGAGTGTTGACCTTCCAGGGCAACTACTTCACTTCGGGCAGCAATCCTGTCTCCATCGCTATCAGCCCCAGCGGACAGTTTCTTTTTACTGCGGATCAGATCGCTCCGGATGGCTCTGGCCGTGGCGACATTACCGTATTTTCCATCGACAAGAACACCGGCAAGCTGACGCTGGTCACCAATCAGAACACATTCAATACCAATGGCCAGCAGGAAACCTATTTTGAGGTGAATTACAAGCCGACGCAGATTGCATTTGCTGCGGGCTACATCTACACCTTGGATCAGGGCTATGCTCCAGGCACGACCATTATTCCGGCCAATGGCAGCACGTCGGCCGTGGTCTGCGGCCAGAACGGCGTCACTTGCACTCCAGACGTCTTTCCCTATCAGTTGAATGGACCCAACGGACAGTTGATCCTGACGCAGAACCAGCCGTTGCAAACCGGCTCGGCTCCGGGCGCGCTCAGCACCATGGGGGTTGCATCCAACGGCGCGTACCTGTACTTGGCGGATACGGTGGCCAACCAGATTCTTCCCTTCACGGTGGGTGCTTCGGGTCAGTTGCAAACGCTGGTGGGTGGGCCCGTTGCGAACGCCACTGGCGCGGTGAATCCAGATGCGATTCTGGCCAACTCCAACGCCAAGTACCTGTATGTGGCCAACTTTGGCCAGTCCTCCATCACTCAGCCCAATAGCACGATCACGGCCTATACCATTAACGCGAGCAACGGACAGTTGCAGTTGATCCCCGGCGCCACCTCCAGCAGCAATGGCAGCTTCCCCGCCGGCTCTGGCCCCATATGGATGGTCGAAGATCCCTCGAACCAGTACCTGTATACGGCCAATTACAACGACAGCACGATCACGGGCGACATTATCGATGCAAACACCGGGCAGTTGACACCGCTCTTCAAGGGGCCGGTGACCAATGCTCCCTTGCAGCCAAATTATCTGGTTGTTTCTGGACGCGTTTTCTAAACGTGCGCGCAGTCCGGGCTGATGCGACGGCTGCAACTGCCAGGGCAAACAATTGAATTCTGCACTACGCATCTCCGGGCCGCAGCAGATGGCCCGGCAACAAAGGAACCGCATGAAGTGGAGTCAATACGGACGGATTACGCTGGCGCTGATGGCCACCCTGTCTTTGGGTCTCAGCATGACCGCGTGTAATCCCAGCTTTACCCTCGGCTTTGTGTACGCGCTGTCTGCCCAAGCCTCGCCCGGGCAGATCAGCACCTACACCATTGACAGCGTCTCCGGCGCGTTGACCCCGGCGGCTGGCTCGCCGTACTCTTCCGGCGGACAATTCCCGGTAGCCAGCGTGGTGGACAACCGCGCCAAGTGGCTGTACGTCGTCAATGAGGCCAGCAACAGCATCGTGCAATTTGCCATCGGCACGGGGGCCACGTTGCAAAAGCTGAACACATACACCACGCCCGGCACCTACCCGCTTTCTGTGACCATCGATACGCAAAGCCGCTTTTTGTTTGTGGTGGACACCTTCGCTCCGGCCTTCAATGCACAGATCAGCGCGGGCTTGACCAGCGGAGCCGTCAAGGCTCCTGTAGTCAATCCGCCCAGTTATCCGGCGGCCAACTTCCCCACCTACGGCTGCGTGGCGGTCTACCCCATCTCTTACGCGGATGGCAGCCTGGGCACGCCAGTGGCAGATCCAGTCTCCGGCCAGAATTGCTTTCCGCTCAACGGAGCACAGCCGCAACAAGGCTCGCAGCCCGTGGGCGTTACCGCCACCGGCTTTGTTAATTTCCTTTACGTCGCCGACCAGAACACGCACTCGGTCTATGGCTACGCGGTGAATTATTCGTCCGGCGTGCTCACGGCGATTGCCAACAACAACTATCAGTCTGGGGTGAAGCCCAGCGCCATCACCAGCGATCCGACCGGGCGATTTGTCTACGTCACGGACGCCTACGCCAACCAGTTGCTGGGCTATGACGTGCAAAATGACGGCTCGCTGCAGGCCATGCTCAATGGGCCTTTCCCGACGGGCCTGTACCCGGATGCAATTTTGATCGATCCGCGCGGACTCTACCTCTACGTCGCCGACTACAACGCGAATGCCGTGGGGGCTTACAGCCTGAATGCCATCACCGGCAACCCGGCCCAGAACCCAGGCAGCATCAGCAATAGTACGGGCACGGGGCCAACCTGCCTGACGGTTGAGCTGGCCTACGGGCGCTTTGTTTACACTTCCAATCTGCTGGATAACACCGTTAGCGGATTTGAACTCGATCCGCACACAGGCAATCTGACTTCGGTTTTGAATACACCCTTCGCTGCCGGACAAAGTCCTACCTGCGTGCAAGCGGCTTCCAACGGTTCCCACCCAGTGCAAACGATTGGGCCGTAACAGTACGGCAGCTATGAATTGCAAAAAGACCCGCAGTGCGGGTCTTTTTGTTCCTCGGGTACCTCTACAGCCGCAGAAATTCTGCATCGGCGCTGGCAGAAGCGCTCCGGGGCTTTTACAATGAGGATTGGGAACACACCCAATCACAGAAGACTGCGCGCGCAGCCCCTTGGCCGTGTGAGAGTTGGCTGGGAACAAAGGAAACGCATGAAGTGGAGTCAGTACGGCCGCACGACGCTGGCCTTGGTTGCATCCCTTGCTTTGGCGCTGAGCGTCACCGCCTGCAATCCCAGTTTCACACTCGGCTTTGTCTATACACTTTCGGCCAAGACCATCCCTGGCGTCATCAATGCGTACAGCATCGACAGTGTCTCCGGCGCGATTACGCAGGTGGCCAACTCGCCGTTTCCCTCCGGCGGCCAGTATCCGATCGCCAGCGCCGTCGACAGCACCAGCCACTGGCTTTACGTCGTGCATGAGATTGACAACTCCGTGGTGGAGTTTGCCATCGGTACAGACGGCAAACTGTACCAGCAGCACACCTACAACACGCCCGGAACCTATCCCATCGCCATGGCGCTGGACCCGCAGGGCAAATATCTTTTTGTGGTCGACTCCTTTGCTCCACCCTTCAACAACAGTGGAGCCGTCGCACCCAACATCAATGCCATCGCTGCGAATCCGCCCACGTATGGTTGCGTGGATGTTTATCCAATCAATGCCGCGGATGGCAGCCTGGGTGTGCCCATTCCTGATCCAGTCTCTGGCCAGAGCTGTTTTCCGCTCAACAGCCAGCGCGCGCTCCAAGGTTCGCAGCCGATTGGCGTGACCGTGACGGCCTCCACCGGCTTTCTTTATGTTGCCGACCAGGGCCGGGCCACTGTCTATGGCTTCTCTCTCAATGATTCCACCGGTGTTCTAACGGCGCTGGCCAGCAACAATTTTGCGGCTGGCGCGCAGCCCAGCGCCATCATTAGCGACAACGGCGGCCACACCGTCTACGTTGCCGATTCAGGCGCAAATGATCTTCTCAGCTACTCGGTGCAAGCTTCGGGCGCATTGCAGCCGTTGGGCAACCCCGTTGGCAGCGATCACTTGCCCAACGGCATGGCCTTGAATCCCAGCGGCCAGTTTCTGTACGTCACCAACTTCAACTCCAACACGGTGCGCACCTACACGAGCGACGCTGCAACGGGAGCACTGACCCAGCCCAATGGCGATCTTAGCTACGGAACAGGCACCGGCCCGGATTGTGTTGCTGTCGAGCCAGCCTACGGACGCTTCCTCTACGTGACGAACTTTCTGGACAACACTGTGAGTGGGTTTGAGCTGAATCCGCAGACGGGCGCACTGGTGCAGATTCTGAATAGTCCGCGGGGTACGGGCGTGGAGCCAACCTGCGTCAGCGCAGCGGCCAATGCCACCCACCCTGTGGCCGCCAATGCAACTCCGTAAGACTCGCGCACGACCGCCGAGGATCGACGGCGCTGCTGTCTAGAATTCTGGCAGCCACCGTTGCATCCAGCCGCGTCCCGGCAGCTCCACCCAGTGGTAGGCGGCCAGCGCGGCCAGCTCCAGCAGCAGATACGACACCCACGGGTCCCACTGCGCCAGGTGCAAGACAGTCAGCAGGCCGGACGTATGAATCCACTGCCATAGATTGAAGTGGATCAGATACAGGCAATAGCTGGCCTCTCCAACAAACACCAGTGGCGCCGCGCCCAGCAGCGCGGTCAGCGGATGCTTTCCTGCCAGTCCCAAAATCGCCACAGCGAAGATCGGCGCCAGCAGTCCGTTGTGCATCAGCAAAAACGGCAGCCGCTCGCCCTGCCACAGGATTGACAAAATCACGGAGCAGGCCAGTGTGGCCATGGCAAAGCGCGCCACATCGGAGAGCCGCACGCGGTCATTGAGCCGCGACAGCGCAATGCCGAACA
>DAHUZD010000263.1 GCA_027306745.1 Acidobacteriaceae bacterium | reverse complement strand
TGGAGTCATCGTAATTCACCAGATTCGATGGCCCATGCGTGGCGCTGACAATTTGAATGCTGTTCGCTGGAATGCCAAAGCCAAAGTGCAGGCCGTTGAGCGAATTGCTAATGTGGTTGAGAAAATTGCCATTCTCAATGTTCACCACGTCGTAGACCTGTTTGACGTGCGCTGGATGTGCCAGCAGCTTTTTGAACTCAGCCATCTTCCAGTCGGAGGGTTTGTAAACTAGCTCCGCCTGTGCTGTCGCGCCCAGCGTGGAAAGCGCAGCCAGTCCTGCGGCGGCTTGGCCAAAAAATGCTCTGCGGTTGATGGAATCCATTTTGGTTCTCCTCCGGTGTTCGTAGTGGGCTTACATGCCTTCGTAGTTGGGGCCGCCGCCACCTTCAGGTGGAGTCCAGCGAATGATCTGGTATGGATCTTGGATGTCGCAGGTCTTGCAATGGACGCAATTGGCGAAGTGAATTTGCAATTCCTTTTGTGGAGCGCCGTCTGCCGTCGGCTGCGCGTCCACCATTTCGTACACGCTGGCCGGGCAGAAGTGTTGGCAAGGATTACCAAACTCGCGCGTGCAGCGATCCATGCAGATCGAAGGCTCCTCGATGACCAAGTGCGTCGGCTGGTCATCTTCATGCCGCGTGCCCGCGTGGTAGACGTCCGTCAGCTTGTCGAAGGTGAGCTTGCCATCACCCTTGGCGGGGCCGAGCATCTGCATGCGCGCGGAGTCGTCGGTTGCACGGGTCGCCAGCGGCTGCATTTTTTTGTAGCCTGGGTGCGATGGCAAATCTCCGCCTGGATTTACGCCGCGCAAAAAGAATTGCACGCCCGCGCGCACCATGCCCGGCAGCAAACCGTGTGCAAACGATTGATGAAAGTTGCGGACGGGATAGAGTTCCTCACGCATCCAGCTTGCATCCACGCGCGTCTTGTATGCAGCCAGTTGCGCGGCGTTGGTGTTGCCAGCGAGCAGTGCGTCGAAGGCCGTCTCCGCAGCCAGCATTCCGCTTTCGATGGCCAAATGGATTCCCTTCAGCCGTTGTGCATTTAGAAATCCCGCCGAATCTCCGGCCAGCATCCAACCGTCGCCAGAGAGGCGCGGCATGGCATTCCATCCGCCGTAGGGCAGGCTCTTGGCACCGTAGCGAATCATTTTTCCGCCATCCAAAATGCCGCGCAGGTAGGGATGCTGCTTGAGCGATTGGAAGGCGTGATGCGGATCAATGCGCGGATCGGCGTACTCCAAACCCAACGCCAGACCGAGCGAGAGTAGCGTGCCGCCCGCCTCCGTCTTGTGCTGGCCATACATCCACGCGCCGCCGTACTCCTGCGTGGTCAGCGGGTAGCCGAGGGTGTAGATCACCTCGCCCGGCGCGATGCGGCCTGCGGGAATCTCCCAGAGTTCTTTGATGCCCACACCGTAGACCTGCGCGTGCTCCGGGTCTTCCAATTCGAACTGGCGCACAATCTGCCGCGTACAAGAACCGCGCGCGCCTTCGGCGAAGATGGTTATCTTGGAGAGCAAATCGTAGCCCGCTTCAAAGTTGCTCTTCGGCTGGCCGTTCTTGTCCACGCCTTTGTCGTCGGTACGCACGCCCAATACGCGCTCGCCGTCGAAGAGCACATCGGTGCCCGCAAAGCCAGTAAAGACGGTGATGCCCGCGTCTTCAACTTTTTTCGCCAGCCATTGCACAAACTTGTTGATGGAAAGAATGTAGTGGCCGTGATCGCGCATGGGCGGCGGCGTGGGTAGACGATAGCGGCCCGTGCGTGTCAAAAATTGCACGCACTCGCGCGTTACTTGGCCGTCGAGTGGAGCTTCCTTCTCAAAGCCCGGCAGTAACTCGTGCATGGAGCGGGGATCGAGCAGTGCGCCGGAGAGGCAGTGCTGTCCCGCTTCACGCGCCTTTTCCAGTACGTAGATATTTTCCTTGCTGAGCGGAGCGCCTGGGTGCGCAGCGTTGTGTGCATCGATCCGCTGCGCCAGCCGCAGGGCGCAGGCCATGCCCGCCGGGCCACCGCCCACGATCACAACATCCGCTTCCATCTGCGGGCGCTGGATGCCTTCGAGCGATTTACGAAAGTGAATCATACGCGATGTGGCTAGAAACCTCTACAGTACTCGGATTCAACAATGGAAAGTCATTCTGAGCGTCGTCCACCATGGCGGACGACTAGAAGCATCCAGCAAATGCTGGCGGAAATGTGAGGCGGAAATTCTCTAGATGTTTCGCTTCGCTCAGAATTTCTCCCTGGCTTTATGCTCCGACTTTGGTCTTTTTAATCTCATCAGTCAGCGCGGGAACGATGTCGAAGAGGTTGCCCACAATGCCCACATCGGCGAGTTCGAAGATGGGAGCCTCGGCGTCTTTGTTGATGGCGACCACGGCGCGCGCACCCTTCATGCCCACGATGTGCTGAATCGCTCCGCTGATGCCGAGCGCGAGATAGAGCTTGGGCGCAACCGTTTGCCCAGAACTGCCCACCTGCCGGTCGAGCGGCAGCCAGCCCGCATCGCAAATGGGGCGCGAGGCAGCCAACTCCGCGCCGAGTGCAGCGGCCAGAGCCTCTGCCAGTGCGATATTTTTCTGCTCCTTGATGCCGCGGCCCACGGCCACGATGCGCTCGGCCTGTGTCAGGTCAACGGCGTGCTTGGCCTCTTGGAATATCTCCTGTGGCTGCACGCGCACAGCCGCTGTGGGAATTTCCAACGCGACGTTCTCGACCGGAGCGGTGCCCGCAATCGCTTGGTCGGCGAGATAGGCTCCGTTTTGCAGGGTAACCAGATACGTCCCTTCGCCGGCAAAGGAAACAT
>DAHUZD010000261.1 GCA_027306745.1 Acidobacteriaceae bacterium | reverse complement strand
GTAAACGCCCTGCAAAAAGGACTGCCTCTCCCGATCCACCAGCGCCGGGACTGGCTCCAGTGAAGTAGCTTCCAAAGAGCGCACCTCGCCGACGCCATCTGCCTGCATGGCAAACAAGCCATGCGCTCCGGTCATCACCAGGGTGATGCTCCGGCTCTCCTCTGCTGCAGATGCGGGCAGGCCGAGCAACGCACGCAAATGAATCATGGTCAGCACATCGCCGCGGTAGTGCATCAAACCCGCTATATAGGCAGGCGACAGCGGGCAAGGATGCAATTGCGCAGCGGTCAACACCTCCACCAGATCCGTTAGGCGCACAGCGAAGAGTTCCCCGCCCAGGTGGATAGTGCAGACCGAATCCAACGCCACGCCAGCCTCTCGTGCTGAAGATTTTGCTCGCGTCATTCCTGCACCTCCCTGCCCATCTGCTCCTCGCCGGAGTTTTGCCACTGCAACAGATTCATCGGTTGCCATGCTTCGGGATGCTGCACAAATTCCCGCCAATCCTCTGGATGAAGCACACGGGCCAGACCCACCGGCAGGCGCACCACGCTCTGCGGCGGTGCCTCGGGGGCTTCGATATTGCGCACCGTCAGCGTCTCCGCCTGCACCATGCCGTGGATGGCGCTAACCAGCAGCCCCATACGCCCAGCCGTACTGGTGCAACGCAAAACATTCCATGACGGAGCCGGAGCCTCCGCCGCCAGCGTCAATGTCTCCACGCCTTCCCCTCGGCCAGAACGCACGCCATCGAGCAGTGGGATCACTTCGTCGCCATCCTGCATGACCAGCACGCCACCCATCGGAACAATGGAGGCGGCCTGTACAGCCATCACATGCTCGACGTGCTCGATGGGAATTGCAGCAGAAATGCCGCGCAGCTCAACATGCAGATATTGCCGCTGCACGTCTGCCTGTTCATCGCCAGCTTCTTCCGCCATGGCATGTGTCTCCAGCACCCCGGCCAGCGCAGCCAGTCCCGCCACGTCCAGAATGAGAACCAGCCCACCGTCGGCTAGCTGCGCCGCACCAGAAAAAATATCGGCTTCGGCCACGTGATCCAACGGGCGAACCACCAGCTCCTCCACTCCCTCCAGCGCATCCACACGCAGGCCAAAGCGCAGGCCCTCTGCGTTGAGCACGGCCAGGCTTTCGCCCGCACTCTCCGTCACCGCTGCATCGGGACGCTCAGGCAGACGCAGCAGGGCACGCAAATTTGCCAGCGGCAGCAAGCGCTCTCGCAGACGCAGCAACTGTACAGCACCCATGCAATCCACATCCTGGCCCCACTCTGCCGCTGTGCGATGGAGCAATTCCTCCACCGATTTTTGCGGGATGGCAAAACGCTGATCTCCGCAGCGAACAATCAACGCAGGAAGAATGGCCAGCGTCAGCGGCAGCCGTAGCCGGATGGTTGTGCCTTGGCCTTCGGCGCTTTCCAGTGTGACGCTGCCGCCCAACCGCTCCACGTTTTGCCGGACCACATCCAATCCCACGCCGCGGCCGGAAACATTCGTCACCTGTGCCGCTGTCGAGAATCCTGGCAGAAAAACAAGATTGCGCGCTTCAGCATCGCTGAGCACCGCAGCCTGTTCTGCCGTGAGCAGTCCTTTGTTCACCGCGTTTTGACGCAGCCGCTCTGGGACCATACCGCCGCCGTCATCGCAGATTTCAATCTGCACATGGTCGCCCGCCGAAGAGGCGCGTAAGCGAAGCAAGCCTTCCTGCGGCTTTCTCCGCGACACACGCACATCGGGCGCTTCGATACCGTGGTCGATGGCGTTGCGAATCGCGTGCAACAGCGGATCGCGGATCATCTCCAGCACGCTGCGATCCAGGCGCGTCTGCTGGCCTTCCATCTCCAGCCGTACAGACTTACCGCATTGACGCGCCAGCTCCCGCACCAGGCGCGGGAAGCGCGCAAAGACCTGCTCGACGGGCTGCATACGCACGCGCATCACCGCGTCACGAATCTCTCCAGTCACGCGATGCAACCGTTGCGCCAATGTCTCCAAAGCGCTGCCATGGGCCGCGGCAACAATCTGGTTGCGTGTCAGCACCAGCTCTCCAGCCAGGTTCAGTAATTGCTGCAACACCTCCACATCCACGCGCACCGTGGTGTCGGCTACCCCCGTGGCGGCTGCAGAGTTCTCTGTCGATTCGGCAGGACTGGACGCTGCCGGGCTGGAGTTGGCCTCAGATACAGATTCCTGTTGTGGCTGCGCACTGGCCGCTGCCATCTTCTCTGCCACGGCAGGCACGGAAGCTGATGCCACCTCTGGAGCCGGTGCAGCCTCGGCCTGCTGCGAGGCAAGCTGCGCCAGCAAAGGCGTGTCTTCCCCGGTCGGCTCCTTGCCGTCGCCTTGCTCGATACCCTGCAAGATTCCGCGCAACGCATCCAGCAACCGGAACAAAACATTTCTGCGTTCAGGGGTTGGCTGCAACTCTCCGTCGCGCATCTTGACCAGAAGATTTTCTCCAGCGTGAGCTACGCGCTCCAGCCGCTCGAAGCCAAGGAATCCCGTTGCCCCTTTAATTGTGTGCACGGCGCGAAAGATTTCGCGCAACGGCTCTGCACCGGCAGACGGCTGCGCCATCTGGCTCAGACACTGCTCCATGCGGTCCAGACCTTCGTGGCTTTCCAGCAGAAACTCGCGGACAAGGTCTTCCATATCCTGCATATCGGTGCAAAACACCGCTTGCATGAGTCAGAAGGAACTCCCGGCAGTTTTCACCTATCCAGATTGGTTTGCGTGATGGGTTAGAGCAGGAAGCGGAGCTTGGGCGCAAACTCCCGCACCATGTCCAGGCCAATCTGCACGGCAATGGAGTCTGCAAAGGTGCGCAGCACCACTCCGCCGCCCTGACTGGTATCGGGATAGTAGCTGAGCGCCAGGGCCGCACCCGCAGCATGGCCCAGCAGCGTCGCATAATTGGGAACCCATTGGCCCGCATCGTTGCGTGTGACAAATGTGCGCGTAAAGGCATACTCCAGACGCTTGTGTGCAGGTCCCTGATCCAAGCGGTAGTAGCGCGGGTCTTCATGCAACAGCAGCGGGAAGACTCCGTCGGCGAACAGCCGGTAGCTGGTTTCACGCAGCATGGCCGCTCCCAGGCGCTCTTCGTACGCGCCAAAGTCATTTCCATATTTCGGATCGCCGCCTTGGAATTGGCTGAACTCCGCCGAAACCATGGCATGGGGAATATTGATGGGGCGAAGCATCTCCACCCCGGCATACTTCAATTTGTCGATGCCAAGCAGCGGCCGTGCCCGTTGATTGGTAAAAATTGTTCGATCATACAGCGGCGCATACGGCAACGCAGGCGCGGAGCCACTTGTACTGACCGCGTGATCTGGGACGGCACCAGCAGCCATCTGCGGCATGGGTGCATCCGGCAACACCGCCAGCGCACTCTGTTGCGCAGACAGTTGTGGCATCCAGCCCAGGCAAACCCACACCAAGAGAAAACCGGCCCAACGCACTTCCAGCATGAACAACCTTCATTTCGAGAGCATATTGCTTAGACGTAAGCGAATCTGATTCGTTATCACCACTCAAAAAAATCTATAAATTTACTTACCAGCACTAGAACATCCATTTTGGCCACAGAATTTTTTATTCAATTGTGCCAGCCATCCTCTCGCTTCATCCACGATAATGATGCAGAGGACTCTGCGCACGATGCACAAACCCAATCCGCGCCCTGGACAGTACCGATGCGCAGCGCTGCGCGTTCTCGCTTTACTGGCACTTGGCCTTTTGGCTGGGTGCCACCACAAACAACCCGAAGCCTACGAGCCGCCGCCGCCAGAGGTTCAACAGGAACTGCCCATTCCACCGGCACGCGCCACCCGTCCGCAGGAGCCAGCGCCTGTCGAGATTCCAGAGCATCACAAGGGAAAAATTCTTTACAGTGAGGTGGGCCTCGCCAGTTGGTATGGAGAACCCTATCGCCACAGCCACGCCGCCAATGGACAGGTCTACCACCAGGACGCGATGACGGCAGCCAACAAAATGCTGCCCATGGGATCCGTCGTGCGCGTCACCAACCTGGCCACGCAGCAATCCGTCGTGGTCACCATCACGGATCGCGGCCCGTTTATTCCTGGGCGCATGATCGACCTGTCACGCGGAGCAGCCAAGCGCACCGGCGTCTTTCGCATGGGCGTTGCCCACGTGCGCATGGATGTGCTGAAGACCCCGAAGCCTATCTTCACCGGTGGGCGCTGGATCGTCCAGATCGGAGCCTTCCGCAGCCGTGGCCGGGCTGTGGCCATGCGCAACCACCTGGAGCGAGCCTATCCCGCGGCCTACGTGATCGAGTTTGCCGGCAACTCCGGCTACTGGGTGCGGCTGCGCCCGCAAGGGGAGGAGCGCAGCACCGCCGAGCGCATCGTACGGACGCTTCACACCGAAGAGGCCGTTGCGTATCTGGTCCGCGTCGATTGAGCTATACCCCTCCGCGTGTAAATTTTCTGCATCCTGTGTTCTTTCTCCCATGCGCGATGCTACATTGCCTTCAGGAGATGATGAGACATGTTTCTTGGTCATTATGGCGTAGCATTGGGGGCAAAGCGGTTTGCGCCGCGAACATCCTTGGGAACATTGATTCTAGCGGCTCAGCTTGCCGATCTTTTCTGGCCCATCCTGCTGTTGCTTGGCATCGAACACGTGCGCATCCTGCACGGTCAATTACCAACCCTGAGACTTGACTTCATCAGCTATCCGATCTCTCATAGCCTGCTGACAGGCGTGTTGGGTGGCCTGCTGTTTGGGCTGCTCTATTACAGGCTCCGCAAGGACATGCGTGGAGCGATACTCGTGGCAGCGCTCGTTCCCAGTCACTGGATATTAGATTTTGTCGTACATATCCCGGACCTGCCGCTGTGGCCCGGCGGCCCATTGGCAGGAATGGGACTGTGGCGCTGTCCTTCGTGGACCGTGGCTGTGGAAGTTTTCCTTCTGTCGGCAGGCTTGGTCGTCTATTTACTGACCACGCGAGCGAAAGACTTTCTGGGAAGTTTTTTACTCTGGAGCATGATCGGCTTGCTTCTCGCAGCGTATGTGAGTGCCCTGCTCGGACCCGGGCCCACGAATAATCAAGCGCTAGCTTACAGTGCATTGTGCCTTTGGGTGCTGGTGCCCTGGGCCTATTGGATTGATCGGCACCGCACCCTTTGCCACCCAGTGACAGAAACGGCTACGCTCAAATTTCCTGAAAAATAACAAGGCGCATTTTATGGACTGCATCTTCTGCAAAATTGTCGACGGCGCGATTCCTGCGCGTAAAGAATACGAGGACGGCCTCTGCCTTGCGTTCCATGACGTGAATCCGCAGGCACCCACGCACCTGCTGGTGATTCCACGCCAGCATCTGGTTTCACTGGCGCATGTGGAGCCAGAACATGCGGCTCTGCTGGGTCACCTGATGCAGGTCTCGGCGGATCTAGCAAAAAAACTTGGCTTGACGAATGGGTTCCGCGTGGTGCTCAACAGTGGAGCGGATGGCGGACAGACGGTGGATCACTTGCATGTGCATCTGCTCGGAGGCCGCGCCATGCACTGGCCTCCGGGCTAGCTTGTTTTGCGTCCAACGGCGCTACGCCCTAGGCTTCGGCGTATTCAGCCTCATCCTCATCGGTGCCGTAGCGGCGCAGCAGGTTGGGCAGGTTCTGCGAGAAGGCCGAGCGCGGCATCACCGCATCACAGCCCGCCTCTGCGGCCTTCACCTTCAGGTCCCCTTGCAGGTGTGACAGAAAGCCGATCACCGAAGCACTGCGCTTCAACTTGGACTTCAGCTTGGGAATCAGCGTCAGAGGTTTGGCGTTGGCGTTGTTCAGGTCAAAAACGATCAGCGCGGGCCGTTCGTTCTCTGGGGCATCGGTCAGGCGCTCCACGATGTCCTTGTCATTTTTCACAAAGACCACCTTGACGCCCAGCTTGCGCGCTGTCTCCTGAATTTTGGCCAGGAAGAACAGATCCTCAATAAAGCAGTAGATGCGCGTGGGAGCGTCCGCGGCTGCGCTATGGCTTTGTGCCTGCGGAAACTCACGCACGTCCTCATAGCTGGCCGAATGGCTGCCATTCCCATTCCCGTTGCTGTTGCCATTGCCATTGCTGCGCTGCAATTCGATTGTGGAGGGGGGTGCGTCGGCAAAGTTGCCGTTGGCTGCGCGGTAGCTGTGGTCCATGGGGCCGACGAAGGTGCGCGGCTGGCGACCTTGCCGGTTGTTGCGGCGCTGCTGTTGCGGCTGGCCATTGCCAGGGCTGGCGCTCTTGAACTGTTTCTTCTTGAAGAATCGCTTTTTGCCGGGCCGCTGTTGCTGGCCAGCACCATTCTGCCGGAACTGCCCTGTGGGCTGCTGCCCTGCAGATTGTCCGGCCTGTCCTGCTGGCTCCGCACCGCCCTGGCCTTGCGCTTCACTGCCTGGCTGGGGATTTTGCGCGGCGAATGGTTGCGGCTGTTGTCCATTCGGCGGACCTTTACGCTTACGCCGTCTGCGCCGGTACATGGGATTGGGGCCGGCCTGTTGCGGCGCGATGGGTTCCACGGGTTCCATTGTCATGCACACACTTCCTTGGCGCCTGCGTCGGCGCCGCTTTGTTGCCCTGCAAGGCTTGGGGAGCGAAATACACGGCCACCGTCACCGGTGCCATACGTCTGCCCTTCTGCCGCCTTGGTACGAGTTGTCAGTCGTTATATCGGTTCAGCTTGGGCCGGGTGCCACTTGCAAAACGCCCCCAGTGGAGCGGCTGCTCGGCACACTGGCCTGCCATGCCCGACAAGCATACGCACCTGCAATCGTGCGCTGACCTGTCTTTTTAGATCGTCTCTTTCACGCTGGTGTTGCGTCGTCCACTCTTCTTAATGCTATTGGCGAGCCACGCTGGTTCGGGGTGGTGTGGCATCAGCCAAATTGTGATGGGCAAATCCAATACTACTCTGGATGCGGGTCGAAGGCAAGTCTACCCCAAGACCCACTTCACACAAGCCTACGGAACGCGGCACGCATCCATTGAAGGCGGAAGGCGCGTGCGCCGCTGAAAACCTGTGATCCATCGCTGAAACGGGGCCTCTGGCCTCCCGGTACGGGTTGGCCCCTGATCGCCGACCTATCCGCAGCTGTTGGCACGGCTGCAGGAAGAACGCTTACGCTACTGACTCCGGTCGAACTTGCTGGGCCGAGTGTCCCGCCGCCTGTGGCTGGCTGGATCCTTCCGCGGCCCGTTCGATTCTCGGATACACCCCGAAGGGTGTGGATGCCTCGCTGGAATACGCAAGCACTAAGTGCAATCGAAATACCAAATGGAAATTCATTTGATTTCAATGATTTGTCAATGATTTCCACAATGAAAATCTATGAAAAATCATAGAATGAGCACCGAGAATTCCATAATTAGAGTGAAGAACCTTGAGCAGGCACTTCCACCCAAGGCAAATAGGCCGCGCCCAGAATGCCGGAGTCTGCACCTAATTCCGCCTGGGCGACATGCGTTTTGCCAGGAGTGCGTGCAACCTTTTCAGCCTCGGTTGGCTCGGTGGCGCGATACACGTAGGCGCGCTCGTGCATTTCCTTGTAGAGCGCAGGAGCGAAGAGCGACCAGGCTGCCGCACTGCCACCGCCCAAAACGTACAGTGGCAAGTTGAGCGTATTGATGAGTGCAGCCAGCGTCAGCCCAAGACACCGGCCCATTTCCGTAAAGATGGCCTGCGCCTGGGCATCGCCCGCTTCGGCCAGCCTGGCCACATCGCGCGCCTGAAACTCCACGTTGGCGTGGGCCAGCCTGGCTAAAGCCGACTCCGGCTGGGCTGCCGCAGCGATGGATTCCAGCGCCATGCGGCGTAATCCCGTAGCCGAGGCGTAGAGTTCCAAGCAGCCGCGGCTGCCGCAACCGCAGGGCAAGCCATCGGGCACCACGGTCGTGTGGCCGGCCTCGCCCGCCATGCCGTTGGCTCCCTGCCAGACATGGCCGCGCAGAACAATCCCGTTGCCCACGCCGGTGCCCAGCGTCAACATGCACAGGGAGTCCACACCAAAATGCTTACCCGCACCAAAATGCAGCTCGGCCAGCGCGGCCACGTTGGCGTCGCTTTCTAAAAGAATGGGTTGATTCAGCCGGTTTTCAATGGCCCGGCGCACATCAAAGCCATCCCAGCCCGGCAGGTTGGGAGGACGGCGCAATATGCCCGCAGGCAACTCCAGCGGCCCGGGTGTACCCACGCCGATGCCCACACATTTTCCTGAGCCATTTTGGCGCAGATGCAAGGCGGCCACAGCCTCGCACATGTCGGCAACCACCGTATCCCGGCCCTCTTGCAAGCGCGTGCGCAGGGCAATTGTCTCGGTTAAAGTTCCCTCTTGCCGCATGACGGCAACCCGCAGATTGGTTCCCCCCAAGTCAACGCCGATCGAATAGTTGCCAGACAAATGAAGGCCCTCATTCCAAAGAAGTACGCCGATTCTGCAAGAGCAGCAACCTCCCCAGAAATAGCGGGAACCTTCATGATACTGTTCCCAGACCTCTTTGGCTATTTCTGACAGTGTACACAGCTATGTGTACCCCTACCGGCAACAACCGAGCGCTGGATTGGATGGCCGCAAACTCGGCAAGGCTGGCCGGTGCGCATATACACACAATGCTCCAATTGAAAGAAACCACGGACTCCATCTGCATCCACATAGTCGGAGACGGAGGAGCCACCCCGCGCAATCGCCCGGCGCAGCACGCTTTGCAGGGCACGGCGCAGACGCAGCAGCTCGGCGCGGCTCAGACTAGAAGCCCGGCGATTGGGAAGGATATCAGAACGAAAAAGGCTCTCGTCGGCGTAAATATTCCCCACCCCGTGCAGCAGTGTTTGCTGCAACAGCAGCGCCTTGATCGGCGCGTTGCGCCCGGAGAAAAGCGTCACAAAATCCTCTGCAGAAATTGTGAGCGGTTCGCGTCCGGTTCCGGCAAATCCTTCGCCGTCGCGGATGGCGTGCAGGGCCAACCGTCCAAAGAGCCGCGCCTCCACAAAGCGCAGCTCCCGCCCGTCATCCAAATGCAGGGCAGCATGTGTGTGTGTCGGCACGGGCACATCGGCATGGCTGACCAGCAGCCGACCCGTCATGCCCAGATGCACCAGCCATTGCATACGGACGCTGCCATCCTGGGCTTCGGCCAGGTCAACGACGATGTGTTTGCCCACGCGATGCACGCCAGCGATGCTGCGGCCTTCCAGTGCGGCCAGCATAGCTGTGCGCGGAGTCTTAAATGGCTCCGGCTTGCGCCCCAGGCGCACGGAAACAATGCTGCGTCCGCGCACGCGCTCATCCACTCCACGCGCCACTGTCTCCACTTCGGGCAATTCTGGCATCTCGACTCCCTTGCCATCTGTTTTCCACCGCACGCTGGTGGATGCGGGTGTGTTTTGAGAAGCGTACAAGGTAGTATAGGATCAGACCTTGGGAGCGCTTCGCGTTTGCACCGGAGCCGCACCATTTCCCCGGAACAAACCAGCCGCTTGCTGCGGCGCGCACTGGGCGCGCCAAGCGGAGGGTGTGCGCCGGATCATCAAAGACGGGAAGACACATGCCAGCAAAGACAGCCGTGGTTTTGGGCGCCCAATGGGGCGATGAAGGCAAGGGAAAGATTGTGGATGTACTGGCCGACCGCTTCTCTGTGGTGGCCCGCTATGCCGGAGGCCACAACGCCGGTCACACCGTCATCATTGGCGGCAAAAAGTTTGTGCTGCAATTGATTCCTTGCGGCGTTCTGCGCCCAAATTGCATTGGCGTCATTGGCAATGGCGTTGTTTTGGACCCGGTGGCCTTTTTGCAGGAAGTGGCCCGCCTGCGCGAGATGGGCATTCACCCGGACGGCAAGCTGTTTGTCTCCAATCGCGCGCACGTCATTCTTCCCTATCACCGCATGATCGAGTTGGCAGCGGAAAACGCCCCCGGGAGCATGAAGATTGGCACCACCAGCCGCGGCATTGGCCCTGCCTATGAGGACAAGATGAAGCGTGGCGGCCTGCGCGTGGTGGACATGCTGAATCCGGCGCTGTTGCGCACGCACATCCAAAACGCCTGCCATGAGAAGAACACCATCGCCCGTGCGCTGTTTGGCGCCGACCCGCTCGACGCCAACAAAATGTACGACGAGTACGCCCGCATCGCCGAGCAGCTTGCGCCTTACGTCACGGATACCGGCGTGTTGTTGAACCAGGCGCTGCGCGCAGGCGAAAGCATCCTGTTCGAAGGCGCGCAGGGCACACTGCTGGACATTGACCACGGCACGTATCCCTTCGTCACTTCGTCCTCGGCCACGGCAGGCGGAGCCTCCATTGGCACCGGCATCGGCCCCACAGGCATTGGCACGGTTATTGGCGTCACCAAGGCTTACGTGACGCGCGTGGGTGAGGGTCCCTTCCCCACCGAGATTCACGACGCAACCGGCGAGACACTGCGCGCGCGCGGGCAAGAGTATGGCGCGGTCACGGGACGGCCTCGCCGCTGCGGCTGGGTCGATCTGCCGCTGCTGCGCTACTCCAACCAGATCAACGGCGCGGAGTGGCTGGTGGTCACCAAGCTCGATGTGCTGGATGATTTGGATACGATTCCCGTTTGCACGGGCTACAAAATCGACGGCAAAGTCACCGATGTCATCCCTGCCGATGTGCGCGGGTTGGAGTCGATTGAGCCGGTCTATAAAAATCTGAAGGGCTGGCGGCAATCGACGGAAGGCATCACGGATCCAACGAAGCTGCCCGTCGCGGCACAGGAGTATCTGCGCTTTCTTGAAGGGGAGTCCTGCGCGCGCATCGGCATGATCTCCACCGGCCCGGACCGCGCCCAGACGATCTGGACGCCCGAATTCGCCGCCGCGTTGAACGCGATGGCAGCCAAGCGCTAAGCCACTAATGAAAGCTATGGAACGCTGCACCGCCAAGGACACTGCCTTATGATCACGTTCGTTGTACGCATGCGCTTTGCCCCGGAAGACCGGGAGCGGGTCGCAGAGGTTTTGCGCCCCCTCACCGAAGCCTCGCGTCAGGAGCCGGGCTGCGTCACCTACATTCCGCATGAGCTGGCCGATGATCCCAATACCCTTGTGATCTACGAACAGTTCCGCGACGCAGCGGCACAGGAGGCGCACCGCAGCTCTGCGCACTTCCGCGAGTATGTGATTGGCGGGCTATACCAGTGGATGCGCGAGCGCAACATTGAAGACTGGAACGCGCTGGCGTAGCCATCCACGCCTATCTCTTTTGCCTGCAACGTGTATGGTTCATCAAGCAGGTACGCTTTGTGAATTTTCTTTGACTCCAGCCACAGTCCGGGCTACGATCCTTGGGACGGATCGCCATGCGCCCCCTCGCACAGCACCGCGCTTCTGTACGATTCACTGCGCCACGCACGGGCGGCAGACCGTGGCTGCGCGTCGTGATGGGTGCAGTTCTGCTTCCCTGGGCCTATGGGAGCAGCGCGCAAGCCATTCCCCGGCAACATCACGCGCCCAAGACGGTGCGGCACACCATTGCCGCGCTGGAACAGCGCTGGACCTCGGCGGAGTTGAGCGGGAACGCCACCACACTCGGCTCCATGCTGGCCGAGGATTACCTGGGCATCGCGCCGGATGGCAGGCTGGACTCCAAGGCAGACACACTTCGCTCGGTGCGGGATGGCCTTATCCGCTTTGCCTCCATCAAGACGACGACTCACAAGATTCGCATCTATGGCAGCACGGCTGTCGTGGTTTCTACAGCCGAGGTCAGCGGCACATACAACGGGCACCCCATCCGCGGGCGCTACCGCTACACGCGCGTCTATCACCTGGATGGCGCGGGCTGGAAGATCGTCAGCTTTGAGGCCAGTCGCGTCCGCGAACGCGGAGAGCACAAGACAGACACCGCTCCCGATACAGCCCCCACCAGCACAGCGGTCCACGGCGCATCTTCATAAATTAAATCGCAGCCAGCGCCTGACGCAGGCGGTCGCCAGCCGTCTCCACGTTTTCTGGCAGCACGCGCGTCTCGCCGGTCACGGTCATAAAATTGGTGTCGCCCGTCCAGCGTGGCAGCATGTGCAGATGCAGATGGCCGGCTACGCCAGCGCCTGCGGCCTTGCCTAGATTCAAGCCCATGTTGATGCCTTCGGGCCGGTAGACGCGGCGCAACGCCCGTTCCAGCTTTTGCGCCAGCATCATCATCTCCGTGGCCACGGCGGCATCGAGCGCGCCAAAGTCAGCCGTATGCGCATACGGCAGAATCATGGCGTGGCCGGAGTTATACGGAAACGCATTCATGCAAAGAAAACAATGCTCGCCGCGAAAAATGATGTTCGCCGCGCGGTCGGCCTCCAGTTGCGCCATGCCGTGTTCAACGGCGAACTGCGCGGCCTGTTGCAGATTGCAAAAGACGCATTGCGTATCACCCGGCCAAGCGCTGAGCGCAACCGGCACACCCTGCCGCCGCTCTGTTTCTGCCCGGCTCACGTACTGGTAGCGCCACGGAGTCCACAAGAGATCCATAAGCGGCAGTATAGTCATGCGGCGTGCATCTTGACATCGCGCATGTGCCGATCTGCGCACGGTTGCAGTCTGCCACAGAAAAAGAATTGACCTGACCGTCCGCGATTGCTATAGTTTGGTGGGGAGCACTGTGCGCTGGACTCCTGCACAGGCGTTGCCCGACCGGACTTTCCATACATCCCGAAACTGAAGTTCCTCTGGAGTGTTTCTGCTGCGTGAACTGGCGGCATCCGCCATGTTCCCCGTCGCAGCCGTCAAGAGAAGAATCCAAGCTTCCGGGTGGAAGAAGTTCGAAGTTCCGTTTGCAGGGTACGCAGTGCGGCTCGCGTGGCGCACGGCCAACCCGGCCAAAGGAAAAAGCAAGAGGCACCGCAGTTGGGTTCCGCTTGCCGCACGGAATGCGCCATGCAATCCGGCTTTGCGCCAGTGCTAGTGGAGTCTGGAACTGTTACGCCATGGGCAAAACCCTCCATCCCGATACCGCAGAGAGCAATCCCCTGAACACTGAACTGGAAACCAACGTCATCGCCTTGGTCGCGGCAGAAGCCGACGCCCCCGAATCCACCACCTACACCTCCGCTGGCAGCAGCGAGCCAACCCACTCGTCCGACGATGAGGCCGCGTTTGAAGATTTTGCGGCAGCCCTGGAATCCTTTGACCGCGAACAGGCCGCCGAGGCCGCCGCGCTGGCAGAGGACAGCCTCATCACCGGCACAGTCGTCAAATTGACGGACAAGCACGTCGTCGTCGACGTGGGACTGAAGTCGGAAGGGTTGATTCCCCTGGCGCAAGTGCAGGACCACACGGGCCAGTCCAAGCTGCAACCCGGTCAGGTCATTGAGGTGGTTGTCGAGCGCGACGAGTACGAGGGCGGCTATCTGCTCAGCTACGAAAAGGCCCAGCGCCATCGCATCTGGGACACGCTGGAAAAGGCGGCCGCAGACAAAACGGTGCTCCAAGGCGTGGCCATTAGCCGCGTCAAGGGCGGCCTGACGGTGGACATCGGACTTAAGGCATTTCTGCCCGGCTCCCAAGTGGAGATTCGTCCGGTTCGCAACTTGGAAAGCTACATCGGCCAGACGCTGGATGTGCGCGTCATCAAGCTGAACAAGAAGCGCGGCAATGTGGTTGTCAGCCGCAAGGAAATTCTGGAAGAAGAAGTCACAGCCAAGCGCTCCGTGACTATGGAGCACCTGGAAGAGGGCGCGATTCTGACCGGCGTGGTGAAGAACCTGACCGAATACGGCGCGTTCGTTGACCTGGGCGGCATCGATGGCCTGCTCCACGTCACCGACATGTCCTGGGGCCGCCTGTCGCATCCGCGCGACCTGGTCAATGTTGGCGATGAAATTCAGGTCAAGGTGCTGCGCTTTGACAAAGAGAAGCAGCGCATCTCGCTGGGCTTCAAACAGCTCACGCCAGACCCATGGCTGGATGTGGCAGAACGCTACCCCATCGGTGCGCATGTGCGTGGACGCATTTTGAGCGTCACCGATTACGGCGCGTTTGTCGAACTCGAACAGGGCCTCGAAGGTTTGGTGCATGTTTCCGAAATGTCCTGGTCCAAGCGCATGAAGCACCCATCGAAGATGGTCAAGCCCGGCGACGAGATTGACACCATCATTTTGAGCGTCAATCCAAACGACAGGCGCATCTCGCTGGGCATGAAGCAGCTCCAGGACAACCCCTGGGAGCACTTGGCCGAGAAGTACACCGCTGGCACCACGGTGGAAGGCCGCGTGCGCAATCTGACCGAGTTTGGCGCCTTCATCGAAATCGAAGACGGCATCGACGGTCTGGTCCACGTCAGCAATATGAGCTGGACCAAGCGCATCAAGCATCCGTCTGAAGTGGTCAAGAAGGGCGACAAGGTTCGCGCAGTGGTTCTTGGCATCGAGCCGGAGCATCGCCGCCTCTCGCTGGGCATGAAGCAATTGCAGCCCGACGTGTGGGATACCTTCTTTGAGCAGCACCGCATTGGCGATGTTGTCCATGGCAAGGTTCTGCGCATCGCTCAGTTCGGCGCATTTGTGGAACTGGCCGAGGGAATTGAAGGCCTCTGTCACATCTCCGAAGCCACGGATCCGAGCGGCGTGCCCGTCAAGCTTGAAGTTGGGCAGGAGCACGACTTCAAGATCATCAAGAACAATCCTGAGGAGAAAAAGATCGGCCTGAGCCTGCGCGCGGTCGGCGATGAAGCCAGCCGCTCCGATGTGGAAGCCTACAAGGCGCCTTCGCATCACTCCGGTTCTGGTTCTGGATCGTCCAGTTCCTCTTCCTCGTCTTCATCCTCCACAACGCTGGGTGACCTGCTCAACTGGAAGCGCAGCGAGCGCGAGTAGTCGGCGCATCCATCCAAACAGAAACGCCGTCCGGCTGGACGGCGTTTCTGTTTCTGCCAAAATAACTTGAGAGTACCGAGTTCTCACCTCTGCCCATCTGGCCATCCGCTCGCGGATCGACTTCTTCGCGGCGGCCTGCATAGACGCGAGTATTGGCCTTCGGCGGCGCGCCGCCACTTATGGTCGCCTTGATCAATGCCCTCGAGCGAGTCAACGTGTCCCGCGCGCGGTTGATATGCGCTCTATGTGCGCGGGAGGGTGCGAACTGCCCGCCGGCGCTCATGCCGGCTGAGTAGCCGCTGACGCAGCCGCCTTATCCCAGGCCCGCCATCGACTGACATTGAGCCCTACTGTGGCCGTCCAAAGTGCGCTCAGGAACTCGCCGGGGAGACACAGCGCCAGCGCGGACGGGAAGACCGCTGCGCCAATCGTAGGCACCCCGAAGGTCAGAAGTGGATCGCTCAGATACAGTAATCCGGAAATCCCGAGGAGCACGCCCAGGATGCGCGGCAGGAAGCCCGAGCGAAAGATCAGGTAGCCCGTCAGCACCTCTTCGAGCCCCCAGAACAGGAAGGAGATCAGCAGCCCCGCGTCCTGCAACTGCAGCGACAGATATGTCAGATCGTGCCGTTGAGCCGCGCTGAAGGCCCCCATTGCGTGCCCGGCGGCAATCTGCAGCGGCAGGAGCGAGCCGAGCATATCGAGACTCTCGACGGCTGCTCCCACCAGGCCGCAGCAGAGCGCCATGGCCGCGAGGAGCGGGTTCACTCGCCTGAAGATATAGAAGCCGATGACCTCGGCGAGCACGTTGAGCAGCACCATGGCCAGGTGCAGCGCGATTCCGGAGCGGAACATTGTCTGGTAGGCCAGGAGATTCCGCGCCGTCTCCGCGGCGTCGCCGCTCATGACGATGTGGCTGTGGATATAGCCGATATCGAAGAATCCCGCAGCGATCCCGAACAGGCCGATGCCGCCCCAGATCCGCGCGAGCGCGCGCGGCGAGATTCGCTCCGGACCAATCTTGCAGTCAACGGTATTCATCGTTTCCCCCAAAGTACGCACTCACCCCCGCCGCCGTCAACGACAATTAGAACCCGGCAGTGCCGGAATCTAGTTGACGCTGGGCGACGCCGCTTCGTCGCGACCGGCGCCGGGCTACGGTGCTGGCGTTCGTGGTCCTTGAGCCAGCGCTCGATCTTCTTTTCGAACGGTTCCATCGCCTTCTCCGAGTTTCCCTCGGGTACGAACCCGCTTTCCTGCCAGGCGAGCACGTGTGTCTCGATGAGCGGGAGCGGGAAGTCGGGATGGGTCTTGTGGATGCGATCGAGGGACTGATCGAAAAATAATTCTGCGCTTCTTATTGTGCTGTCGCGGTCTGGATGTGCAGATTGATCAGAAGACTCTTCTTGGGGTCGTAGGAGCTGATCGTTTTAGCTCCGCTCTTTTTGTCCTGCAACTCGGCCCACAGCTTGTAATCATCGTCGGCAGAGATGCCGCCGAAACGGTAGACGCCGTCGGCTTCTGTAATGTAGCTGCGCACATCCATGGTGCGCACATCCTGCAAGTAAACAATGGCTCCGTTCAA
>DAHUZD010000250.1 GCA_027306745.1 Acidobacteriaceae bacterium | reverse complement strand
ACGGTTTCCGGCATTCTGCACTTGGGCGGAACCATTCTGCGCACCTCGCGCACCAACCCGCGCAAAACCGAAGGCGCCATCGACAAGTGCCTGGCCACCATTGCTCGCAACAAGCTGGACGCGCTGATCACCATCGGCGGCGACGACACACAGGGCGTGGCCAATGCGCTGATCGAAAAAGGTGTGCCCTGCGTAGGCGTGCCCAAGACCATTGACAACGATCTGAGCGGCACCGATGTTTGCTTCGGCTTTGACACCGCCGTTGGCATCGCCACGGAGGCCATTGACCGCCTGCACTCCACCGCCGAGGCGCACAACCGCGTCATCGTTTGCGAAGTGATGGGACGCGACGCTGGCTGGATCGCGCTCTACTCCGGCATCGCCGGTGGCGCGGACGCCATTCTCGTTCCGGAAAAGCCCATTGACCTTGACGCCGTCTGCGCCATTGTCAAGGAGCGCCACGCACGCGGCAAATACTTCAGCATTATCGTGGTTGCCGAAGGCGCCAAGCTGCCTGCCAAGGATGCGCAGGCCACCTACGGCGGCAAGGTGGATGACTTCGGCCACGTCCGCCTGAGCGGCATTGGCAACGTCGTTGCCGACGAGATCGAAAAGCGCACAGGCTTTGAGACGCGCGCCGTCAACCTGGGCCACACGCAGCGCGGCGGAACACCCTCTGCCTACGACCGCATGTTGGCCACGCGCTACGGCACC
Organism: Acidobacteriaceae bacterium; assembly: GCA_027306745.1. Classification (GTDB taxonomy): domain Bacteria; phylum Acidobacteriota; class Terriglobia; order Terriglobales; family Acidobacteriaceae; genus JAJZCX01. Next base: position 3,079 of record DAHUZD010000250.1, on the reverse strand, counting down.
GCTGCCATTGACCTGGTGCATGCCAAAAAGTTTGGCCGCTTGGTCGTCTTGCGCGGCACAGAGATCACCGACATTCCGCTGAAGGACGCCATTGCCAAAACCCGCACCGTGGGCGATGAACTGCTCGCGCTGGGCGCGGGATTGCAGCCGATTCTCAAGTAGTAATTTTTCAGGCGCTGTAAGAAAAACGGGTGCCCCATTCTGGCCGCGTTCTTTGCGGCTAGGGTGGGGGAACAGGATTCTTTCCGAATCATTTTGGTGCAGCCAAAGCGGCCGGCCTTCGGGCTGGCCGCAGTTTTTTCATTCTGGAATTTTCGATGTACAAATTGCAGCAACGGCCCAATCCCTAGCGCAACCCTCCAGCGCCAACGCATTCCCTTGCGGAAGACCCCTCTGAAATTCCCTGTAAAACCGGCTGGCCGCGTCTTGTTGCCAGCAAACCCGGAAAAAACAGGATTGAATTCCCGGAAAAACCCGAATATAAACAAACCTCCAGGCTAGAGCCGCCGCGCGCGGCACAAAGGAGACGAAAAACATGGCAGGCTCGGCAAAAATTGCACTGCGCGAGGTGATGGACATCCACGACGCGGCGGAGTATCTCGGTATCAGCCCCGACACGCTCTACAAATACGCATCGGACGGTTTCATCCCCGCCTTCAAATTGGGCAACCGCTGGCGCTTTAAGCGTTCGCTGGTGGAAAGCTGGATGGAGCAGCAGAGCAGCATCCACGCAGCCAAGCCCGCACCCACCCGCGTCCGCCCGCGCCAGAAGAAACCCGTCGCCCGCGCGCGGTAATGCCCGCGCTCCTCAGAATGACTCGTCGTCGGCGTGGAAATCATCGCACAACACACACCTTGTCATTCCGAGCGAGCGTAGCGAGTCGAGGAATCTGCGGTTGCACAGCGCGCACAGGCATTTCCTGTCCGATCCCACGCGGCCAATGCTATAACCAATTTGTATGACACGCATGGAGCAGTTGGCCCTTGTCCTGAAAAAAATCCGACCCGGCGCGCAGGCGATCCTCGTCGTGCATCCGCCGGATGTGAGATACCTGACCGGCTTCACCGGCTCCAACGCCGCCGTGATTGTGCCCATCGCCAAGCCCGGCGAGGCGGTGCTCTTTACCGACGGGCGCTACATTCAGCAATCCAAAGAGGAAGTGCGCCAGGCGCGCGTCGAGATTGTGGAGCAGTCGCTGATGCGCTCGGCTTGCGGCTGGATGCAGCAACGCGGCATGCAGCGCTGTTTTTTTGACGCCGAACACACCACCGTCTCCGCGCTGGAGGCCATGCGGCAGGCAATCGCCCCCAAGCAGCGCCGCAGCTTTTTTGTGCCCGTGGCGGCTCCGGTGGCTCGCCTGCGCCAGATCAAAGACGCAACCGAAATTCGCGCACTGCAAAAGGCCGCCCATCTGGGCTGCGATCTCTTCGACGCGGTGCTGCCGCTGTTGGAGCCGGGGTGCAGGGAAGTGGAGATTGCCGCGCAAATGGAGCTAGCTGCGCGTCGTGCAGGAGCCGACGGCATGTCCTTTGACACGATCGTGGCCTCGGGCGCACGTTCTGCATTGCCGCACGGTCGGGCCACGCCGCAACGGCTGCCCAAGCGCGGCTTTGTGGTGCTGGACTTTGGCGTGCTGCTCGGCGGCTACTGTTCGGATATGACACGCACGGTGCATTTGGGTGCGGCCAGCGCAGCCGAACGCGCCGCCTATGATGCTGTTCTTGAAGCGCAGATGGCGGGCGTGGATGCCGTGCGGCCCGGTGCAACCTGCGGCGAGGTTGATGAAGCGGCGCGCAGCGTGCTGCGCCGCGCCAAGCTGGCGCAACACTTTACGCACTCCACCGGCCATGGCGTTGGGTTGGAGATTCACGAAGGCCCGCGCTTGGCCGCCGGACAAAAACAAGTATTGGAGCCGGGGATGGTCATCACCGTGGAGCCGGGCATCTATCTGCCAAAGCGCTTTGGCATTCGCATTGAGGACATGGTGCTGGTGACGGAGCGAGGCCACAAAATCCTGACGCGCTCGCCCAAGGCGTTGGTGGAGTTGTAGCCGCGCATCGGGCAAACCCACCCGTTTCCCCACGCGGGCATTCCAGAATCATGGCTCAGCATCTATACTGACCAGAGTGTTCCACAGACTACTTTTGAACCTTCAAAGCAGATGCAGGAGAGCGGAATGAACGCTGCACAAATCCAGGCACTCAAAGAACTGATCGAATTATTGAAGCAAAGCGAGATCGGCGAGTTTTCGCTGGAACAGCAAGATCTGAAGGTGAGCTTGAAATTTTCTGGCGCTGAGGTCTCCAACGCCGCAGGCGCGGTGGATTTGGCGCAGGTGGCCAGGCTGCTGGGTGCAGCGCAGACTCCAGCGCATGTGGCTCCCGTACACGCCAGCCATGGCGCGGCGCACACGCAGCCCCCCGCAGCCAGCGCCGATGCGGGCTTGCACACGGTCAAGTCGCCCATGGTGGGCACGTTTTATGAAGCACCCTCCCCCGGCGCTGCGCCCTTCGCCAAGGTTGGCGATGTGGTTGAAGCCGGCCAGGTGCTTTGCATTGTCGAAGCCATGAAGTTGATGAATGAGATTGAGTCCGACGCTGCTGGGGAAGTGGTCCAGCGCCTGGTCTCCAGCGGGCAGCCGGTGGAGTATGGCCAGCCACTCTTTTTGATTCGTCCGCGCTAAACGCTTTTTCGTGTACAAGTGTTCACGATGGGCAAAGAGTTGCTGTCTCCCATTCAAGCCAAAGGACGGATTGCATGGGGCACCCGAATATAGTCGGGCACAAGATATTTTGTGCATACTGAACATGGAAACGCGCTCAGTGTGCTCTACAAATTTTTCGCAAGTGAGTGAGTCGTACCGCCTATGTTTCGTAAAGTATTGATCGCCAACCGGGGTGAAATCGCGCTGCGCGTCATCTGCGCCTGCAAGGAGTTGGGCATTCGCACGGTGGCCGTCTACAGTGAGGCCGATCGCAACTCGCTGCACGTGCGCTTTGCCGATGAGGCCATCTGCATTGGCCCGCCGCGTTCTGCAGACAGCTATCTGAATGTGCCCGCCGTCATCAGCGCCGCAGA
>DAHUZD010000246.1 GCA_027306745.1 Acidobacteriaceae bacterium | reverse complement strand
CACCGGACACTTCACCGATGTCCGCAACTGGGAATACCGCAATGGGGGGTCTCGCTAACCATGCAGCCATTTCGCACCATCACATCGCTGGCGGCTCCGCTCGACCGCGTCAACGTCGATACGGATCAGATCATCCCCAAGCAGTTTTTGAAGCGCATCGAACGCACTGGATATGGCGACTTTCTGTTTTTTGACTGGCGCAGAAAGGCCGATGGCACGCCCGACGCTGAGTTTGTTCTGAACCAGCCGCAGTATCAAGGGGCGCAGGTTCTGCTGGCCGGGCGCAACTTCGGTTGCGGCTCCTCACGCGAGCATGCCGCCTGGGCGCTGTCAGACTTTGGCATTCGCTGCGTAATCGCACCGGCCTTCGCGGACATCTTCTTCTCAAACGCGGGCAAGAACGGCATTCTGCTGGTCGTCTTGTCGGAGGAGCAGGTCTCCACGCTGATGCAGCGCGCGCAGACGCCGGGCTACAAGCTCACCGTTTCGCTCGAAGACGAGACGGTGCGCGACGATCAGGGCTTCTCGGCAAAATTTTCTGTCGATGCCTTTCGTCGCTACTGCCTGCTGGAAGGCTTGGACGACATTGGCCTGACGCTGCGCCATGCCGCCGCGCTCGACACATTTGAAAGCAAGCACGACGCAGCCTTCTGGGTTGCGCCGCGCGCCGCCGCAGCACAGGAGAAACAGGCATGAGCGACACTGCCAACAAGAATGGGGCCAGCGCAGCCAAGCGCAACAGCATTGCTCTGACGGAAGGCCCGGCCCGCGCCGCTGCGCGCGCCATGTTGCACGCCGTCGGCTACACACGCGAGGATTTGTCGAAGCCCATCATCGGCATCGCCAACACATGGACGGAGATTGGCCCGTGCAACTTTCACCTGCGCATTCTCGCCGAGGCCGTCAAGCAAGGCGTTCGTGACGCAGGCGGCACGCCGTTTGAGTTCAACACCATTACCATCTCCGACGGCATCACCATGGGCACCGAGGGCATGAAGGCCTCGCTCGTCAGCCGCGAGGTCATCGCCGACTCAGTGGAGTTGGTTGCGCGCGGCAATTTGTTTGACGGCCTGGTCACCATTGCCGGCTGCGACAAAAATATGCCCGGCACCGTAATGGCGCTGGCGCGGCTCGACATTCCTTCCCTCATGCTGTACGGCGGCTCCATCGCGCCCGGCCATCTCGACGGCAAGGATTTGACCGTGCAGGATGTCTTCGAAGCGCAGGGTTCCTATGCCGCGGGCAAGATCAACGACGCGCAACTGGAAGCGGTGGAAACCCACGCTTGCCCCGGCGCGGGTGCCTGCGGCGGCCAATTCACAGCCAACACCATGGCCATGGCCTGCGAGTTTCTTGGCATCTCGCCGATGAATCTCTCTGGCGTGCCTGCGCTGGCTCCAGAGAAGACACAAGCCGCGCGCGCCGCTGGCGCGATGGTCATCGAACTGGCGAAGAAGAATCTGCGCCCGTCGCAGATTCTTACGCGAGCCTCGCTGGAAAATGCGATTGCCAGCGTGGCCGCCTCTGGCGGATCCACCAACGCCGTGCTGCATCTGATCGCCATTGCGCACGAAGCGGGCATTGAGTTGACCGTGGACGACTTCGACCGCATCAGCACACGCACGCCGCTGCTCTGCGACATGAAACCCGGCGGTCGCTACGTGGCCACGGATTATCAGGCCGCCGGTGGCAGCCGTTTGCTGGCCCAGCGCATGTTGGAAGCCAAGTTGATTGACGGCAGCACGCTCAACGTCTCGGGCCGCACGCTGGCAGAAGAGGCTGCGCTCGCCGTCGAGCAGAAGGGGCAGGATGTGATCCGCACCGCTGCCAACGCGATCAAGCCCACCGGCGGGCTGGTGATTCTCAAGGGCAACCTTGCGCCAGAGGGTTGCGTCATCAAGGTGGCCGGACACAAGCGCTTGGAGCATCGCGGACCGGCGCGCGTCTTCGACACAGAGGAAGCCTGCTTCGCCGCATTGCAGGCGGGCAAGCTCCAACCGAATGATGTCGTGGTGATTCGCTATGAAGGGCCGCGCGGCGGACCCGGCATGCGCGAGATGCTGGCCGTGACCGCTGCCATTGCCGGAATTTCTGAACTCAGCGAGACTGTGGCGCTGCTCACCGATGTACGCTTCTCCGGTGCAACGCGCGGGCTGATGGCCGGTCATGTCGCCCCCGAAGCGGCACTCGGCGGGCCGATCGCCGCCGTGCGCGATGGCGACATCATCGTCTTCGACATTCCCAAACGCGAGCTGCGCGTGGAGTTAAGTGACGCCGAAATTGCCGCGCGCATGAAAAACTGGCAAGCTCCTGCGCCGCGTTTTACACGCGGTGTTTTCAAAAAATATGCCGACCGTGTGGCCAGTGCGGCACATGGCGCCATCACCACCTGACGGAGAACCACTGCGATGAAAAACTCCGGCAATGCCAACCAAGCAGACCCTGCGATTTACCGGCATCCCACCAGCCTGACCGGCGCTGAGACCCTGTGGGCCTCGCTGGCCGGCGAGGGCGTACGCGACGTCTTTGGATACCCCGGCGGCGCGATTCTGCCTGCTTATGACGCGCTGCGCAAATTTCCCATCCGCCATATTCTGGTGCGCCATGAACAAGGCGCGGCCCACATGGCCGACGGGTACGCGCGCGCTTCGGGCCGCGTCGGCGTGGCCATCGCCACCTCCGGCCCCGGTGCCACCAATCTGGTGACCGGCATCGCCAATGCCATGATGGACTCGGTTCCCATCGTCTGCATCACCGGCCAGGTGGGCAGCAAGGTGTTGGGCACCGATGCGTTTCAAGAGGTGGACATCACCGGCATCACGCTACCCATCACCAAGCACAACTATCTGGTGAGCCGCACGGAAGACATTGCGCCCACAATCCGCGAGGCGTTTTTGATCGCCAAGTCGGGACGGCCCGGCCCGGTGCTGGTGGACATCACCAAAGACGCGCAGCAGAACTCGGCCATCTTTGACTTCAACGCCGCCGCGCCAGAAGCCTATCGCCCGCATCCGATGTTGCGCGCCGACGCCGCATCCATCCGCGAGGCCATCGAATTGATGCGCACGGCCAAGCGCCCGTTGATCCTGGCCGGGCACGGAATTTTGCAATCGAATGCCGTCGCGCAGGTGCGCGCATTGGCCGAGCGCACGCAGACTCCCGTGGCCTGCACGCTGCTGGGCTTGGGAGCCTTTCCTGCCTCGCATCCTCTGAACCTCGGCATGATGGGCATGCACGGCGAAAGCTGGGTCAACCAAGCCATTCAGCAGTCCGATCTTTTGATCGCCTGCGGGATGCGCTTTGACGACCGCGTCACCGGCACACTGGCCAGCTACGCGCCGCACGCCAAAAAGATTCACATCGAGATTGATCCCTCGGAGATTAACAAGAACGTCGCTGTTGACGTTGCGTTGATCGGCGACCTGAAGGATGTGCTCGACGCCATGCTGCCGGAGTTGCCTGCGATGGATACCAGCGCGTGGCGCGAGGCCATCGACGCCATGAAGGGCGATGCCGCCGTGCGCGACATTCAAAACCTGCCCGACGATGGCCACCTGTACGCCGCGCACGTGATGCACGATCTGTGGCACGCCACCGGCGGCAACGCGGTGATCGCCACCGACGTGGGCCAGCACCAGATGTGGGAGGCTCAGTATTACAAGCACGACCATCCCCGTACGCTCATCACCTCTGGCGGCGCGGGCACCATGGGCTTTGCCCTGCCCGCGGCCATCGGAGCCAAAATCGCCTGCCCGGAAAAGGAAGTCTGGGTCGTCGCCGGCGATGGCGGCTTCCAGATGACTGCCTCCGAGCTGTCCACCATTGCTCAGGAAAAAATCAAGATCAATATCGCCGTCATCAACAACGGCTACTTGGGCATGGTGCGCCAGTGGCAGGAGCGCTTCTACGACAAGAACTACGAGTGCACGCCGCTGCTCAGCCCAGACTTTGTGAAGCTGGCCGACGCGCACGGAATCGCAGGCGCCACCGCACGCACACGTGGCGAGGCCGTGGCCGCCATTGAGGCCGCACGCCAGCACGAGGGAGCCTTCCTTATCGACTTCCGCGTTGAGCAGGAGGATTCTGTTTATCCCATGGTGCCTGCTGGCGCCGCGCTGCATGAGATGATTCGCCGTCCGCAAAGCAAGCCCCGGAACAATCCGCTGGTGGAAACCGCCTCGGACGCTTAGGCCAGACAGGAGAGACAACACCCATGTTGCACACATTTGTTGCGCTGGTGGAAAACAAGCCGGGAGTTTTGACGCGCGTCGCCTCACTCTTTCGACGCTTGAACATCAACATCACCTCGCTCACGGTGGGTGAGTCGGAACGTGCCGACGTCTCGCGCATGACCATCGTGGCCGAGGCCGCGCCCGACCGCGCCCACCGCATGATGGCTTCGCTTTATAAGCTGGAGAACGTATTGGAGGTCGATGACGTGGGCCGCCACTCCGCCGTCGTGCGTGAGCTGGCCATGGTCAAGGTGGCCGCCGGGCCGCAGACGCGCGCGCATCTCTTCGAACTGGCCAAGGTCTTCCACGCGCGCATCGTGGACCTGGCTCCTGAGTCGCTGATGCTGGAGATTACTGGCGGGGCGAGTAAAATTGAGGGATTAGTACAGGTGCTGGTCGAAAGCAACTACAAGATTCTGGAAATGGCCCGCACCGGCCGCATGGCCATGCGCCGCGGCCAGCACACCAGCCGCGTGCTGGAGGCATTGCGCGAAGCGCCGTCCTCGCAGTCTGTTCTGGCCGGCAAGCCCAAGCAGGCGACCGCCGGATGATTGCGGCTTGCTACCGCAGAAAAATTTTGTGCGGCGCAGAGTGAGTTTCAGAAACGATTTTCTATTTTTCAACACCATGGAAGGAAGCACACAATGGCAAAGATGTACTACGACGCAGACGCGGACCTCGGCTTGATCCGCAAGAAGAAGGTGGCCATCATCGGCTACGGATCGCAGGGTCATGCCCACGCGCTCAACCTGAAGGACTCTGGTGTGGAGGTCTGCATTGGCCTGCCCGCAACCAGCAAGTCCATCGCCCGAGCGCAGCAGGCGGGCTTGGTTGTCAAGACGCCCGCAGAGGCCGCGCAATGGGCCGATGTGGTGATGATGCTGGTGCCCGATCAAACGGCGGCCAAAATTTATGCCGAGTCCGTCGCGCAGCACATGACCAAGGGCAAGACGCTCATGTTCGCGCACGGCTTCAACATTCGCTTCCGTGCCATCGATCCGCCCAAGGACATTGACGTCAGCATGGTCGCACCCAAGGCCCCCGGCCATCGCGTGCGCGAGGTCTACACCGAAGGCGGCGGCGTACCCGGACTGATCGCCGTGGAACAGGATG
>DAHUZD010000212.1 GCA_027306745.1 Acidobacteriaceae bacterium | reverse complement strand
ACACCCTCCGCCTCTTTTGCGAAGGATGGGAAGGCAATATCCTTTGTGATGGTCCGCTCCTGGACCGAAAATACTTCCAGCTCTTCGCCCAAAAAGAAAGACCGCACTCCCCCCTCGGCCGTAGCCTTGGGGGTGAGTGCGGATTGCGTCCCCACACGCAATCTTGATGGCGGGCTATCCGTCCGTCTTACGCATCGCCGCTCCCACACCACTGCCAGCGTCGGAGTGCTGCACGAATACGAGGATGCGCAGTTCCTTGCCCTGCCATGCCGGTTTCATCTTGATCAGCAAATCCTGGTTGAACTCGCTGCCCGCATTCAAAGAACCAATCTTCATCAGTTGCATCAGCACGGACACATGCTGTAAATCCTTCCCGGAGTTTTCTCCGCGCTCAACGTGGCTCTGCGCGTGGTCCAGCGTCACTGCTGCGTAGATGTTGGCCTTGCCGTGCAGTCCATTTCCACGCACATCCACATGCGCCTGGATGGTTCTTGGATCTGCGCTGGAAATATGCACGGGGCCGATCTGCACCGGAATCATTTCCACCGCGGCCGCTTTATGCAAAACCTGCATCTCCTGCTGCGGATTATCCAAGTGAAGCTCCCACGAACCATCCACAATCATCTGCGGCGTGTAACCGTCTTTCAAACCAAAAGCGTGCACATAACCAAACTGGCGGTTGGTGATGCTGGAGGAGGAGTATGGATCCTTCCAACCTTCATGATTGAAGTAATCCACATGCTCGCTGACAACGATCATCTGTGCGCCGGGCAGCGGCTGCATGGCATCCAGCCGCTGTAAAAATTCGTCCGCAGGCGGACAGGATGAACACCCTTCGGAGGTAAACAACTCCACAAAAACCGGCACAGCGCTGGGGGCAGCCGACGACGACGAACTGCCTCCATCCGCAAGCAAAGCGGGCAGGCTGGCCGCCCTGCCACACCAAGCCCAGGCTGCCACGCCAGCACACAATACACAGGCAAGCAGTGTCGAGTGATTGAATCTCACTTCGGCCTTTACCCGTGCAAGCGGTTCCAGCCTGTGCACGGAAGCCATCTTCACCTTAGCCTGCACCGGGCTGGCAGAAGCAGCCAACAACCAGGAACAGCCCGCCATGGCCATGGCGATCAGCGCACTATTCCACTCATTCACGCTGGGATGGGCAGCGACTCTGGGCGCATGCAGCAAAACCACCCAAAGGAAGAACATCCCGCCTAGCAGGCAGGAGGACAGCGTAGCCAGCTTGCGCACAAGCGTCGAAAACGCCGCAGCGATCAACCCCGCCGCCGTGGCGTACGTCCAAAACATGTGTGCTGGAATCCACGCCGGGATCAGCGTGGCGATAAACGGCGCCACTTCGACGTGGTCTGCGCCGAAGATCCAAAGACAAACCGCAAAGAGAATCCGGCTCAATTCCGCGGCCGTCCAAACAGAATACCGCCATCTCTGCGCACGCTCACCCAGTGCGGGCATCGTTTGCGCGGCAAGAAAGTATCCGGCAGCCAGGGCCAGCGCTTCAAAAACGCGCGTCCGCTCGCCTACATCCTGTATAGCCAGCCTGTATTGCGAGCCTCTCACCAGCACATCCGAGATAAGAAACAAAATCCCAAGCGAGCAGGCGGCCAATCGTCCATGGGCATTCTGCTGCAACAGGTATGCGCCGCCAGCGATCAAGCCAACTCCCAGCACAAAGGCTGCCACCGTATGCAGCGGCATCCAGGCCGGCAAAACGCGCAGGCCGGTTACATGGCCGCGAGTCCAAAGCTCTTGCAGGCCGAAAGCCATGGTGGCCACACCCAGCAGAATCCGTCCCACGGAGGACTGTACAAACTGCCAACGCTGCAAAGCCGCATTCGGAACCTTGTGCATGCCCCTACTATTGCGCAAAAGAGTGGTATGCCGCAATAGCCACTTTTCAAGATTTTCCTATAGCCACTATACTGGGTGCATGTCGATCCAGACCCGCCGTCAGAATGCTTCCGTTGGTGTCATGCCGTTGATCGCGCTGGATCGAAAGTCCAAACTTCCGTTGCACAAACAAATTTATGAAGGGCTGCGCACGGCCATTGTCAGCCGTGCTCTCGATCCCGGGCAAAGAGTTCCCTCCAGCCGCGATCTGGCTGCGGAGCTGCGCGTCTCGCGCATCCCTGTACTCAACGCCTACGCGCAACTGCTGGTGGAAGGGTATTTGGAGGCCCGCACCGGCTCCGGCACCTTCGTCTCTGCGGAGCTGCCGGATGCCATCGCACTCACAAACCTGCGCCCCCAATCGGATGCACACCCCATCCTCTCCGGTGCCCGGCGCATCGCAGAACGCACGCGCCTCTTGCCAGCACGCGAGCCTGTACCCTGGCTGCATGGATGGGGAGCCTTCGGCCTGCACCAGCCCGCGCTGGAACAGTTCCCGCACACCATCTGGTCCAGCCTGGTCGCGCGCCACTGCCGCAATCCACACGTTGCCAGAATCCACCATATCGACCCGCTCGGCTCCATGCGATTCCGCGAAGCTGTCTGCAACTATCTGCGCGCTTCACGCGGCGTCCGCTGCGACGCACATCAGATCATGATCGTCTCCGGCTCCCAGCAAGCCTTGGACATCACCACGCGCGTACTGTTGAATGCGGGCGACCCTATCTGGATGGAAGAGCCGGGCTATCGCCTGGCCCGCAGCGCATTTCTCAGCGCCGGCTGCCGCCTGGTTCCAGTGCCCGTCGATGCGTCGGGCATGGATGTCGCTGCCGGCATCCGCATCTGCCGCAATGCGCGCGCTGCACACGTAACGCCATCGCACCAATTTCCGCTCGGCGTTACCATGAGTGCGTCGCGCAGAATGCAACTGCTGCAATGGGCGCACAAATACGGCGCGTGGATTCTTGAGGATGACTACGACAGTGAGTACCGACACGAAGGCATGCCCATTGCGTCTCTGCAAGGCCTGGACCCGCACGCCCGCGTTATTTACGTAGGCACCTTCAGCAAAGTGCTCTTCCCTTCGCTGCGCGTGGGCTACATCGTCATTCCACCGGACTTGGTGGACGCCTTCACCGCCGGGCGCCTAGCCATGGACATCGTCCCCCCTTACCTGCACCAAGAGGCGCTTGCTGACTTCATTGTGGAGGGACACTTCGCGCGCCACATTCGCAAAATGCGCACGCTCTACCGTGAACGCCGCGATGTGCTGCTGCACTGCATGGAGTCCACCCTGCACCCGACGCTGGAAATCTCCGGCTCGGAAACCGGCATGCACTTCGCCGCATTTCTTCCCGAGGGCTATGATGACCGCCAGATCGCCATCCGCGCGGCGGAGGTTGGCCTTTGGCTCTGGCCGCTCTCGCCCTCCTATGCCAACACACAGGCCCGGCATGGGTTCATTCTGGGCTATGGCAGCACGCCCGCAAAAACCATGCCGCGCGCCGTGCAACAACTGTGCGCCTTGCTGGAAGCAAACAAGTCGAAGCCCCGCGGCAGACCATCGCACTCGGCGACCGTCTGACGCAGGGCTGTTGGCTGGCCTGTTGCCGTTAAAACTTGAGTGTGATGCCCACGCTCGGCTCAGAGATGTTGATGAGATTGTTCGTGGACAAATAGGTGAGCCGATAATCCGGCGCGTGCTCTACGATCGCGCGATACTGCAAACGCAGCCCAAGAAACTTTGGCAGCGCATGCGGATGATAATCCGCGCCGATGCCATACTCACCCGCGGGCAGAATCTCTGACTGCGCAGGCACCGTAATCGTGCCGGTGGTGTTGCCGCCCGGTCCGTAGCTGGAGATGTCATAGGATACGAATCCGGCGCCGACCAGCCAGAAAAACTGGAAGCCCTTGTACGCCTTGATGCGCGAAACGTAGTCGATCGTAAATGGCTTGGCGTGCGAGTACACCGTGGCATCCGTCTGCGACGAGCCGGAGAAGTTCTGCGTGGCGCGGTTGTAGCCCCAGTTAATCTCCAACCCAAAGTGAGGATGGTACATGTGCCGCAGCCCCATGCGGAAGCCCAGCGACGGATCGGCCGTCTGGTTCACTCCAGGATCGGTGACCACACCGCCGCTGGAAGCCGCAGGCTTGCTGGCCGACATCGGCAACGTTCCGTACAGGTTTAGGTTGAAATCCGTCTGCGCGCGGGCCGCGGATGTGAAAAGAGCCGCCAACGCCAGCAGGAACAGGCCGCTGAAAACACGCGGCATTCTAGGGTGCATCCAAAAGCGCTTCTGAGACATATTCATTGCTGCCTTTATCTTCGCACACCCACCACCGCCCGCGCCAAACCCACCCCACCCCGTGGCCCAGACCGGCGCGCTCATGAAACAATAGAGAGACCGATGATTTCCGTTAGCAATGTCAGCATGCGTTATGGAGCCAAGGTCCTCTTTGAGGACGTCTCCACCACCTTTACGCCGGGCCGCCGCTATGGCCTGACCGGCCCCAATGGAGCGGGCAAATCCACCTTCATGAAGATTTTGACCGGCGAGCTGGACGCGCAAAAAGGCACCGTCGTCCGCCCCAAAAAGCTCGGCGTGCTGCGTCAGGATCAATATGCTTTTGACGCCTATCGCGTTCTCGACACCGTCATCATGGGCAACAAGGGCCTGTGGGCCGCGCTCGAAGAGCGGGACCGCATCTACTCCAAGCCCGAACTCAGCGATGAGGACGGCATGCGCCTAGGCGAACTCGAAGGCGTTGTCGGCGAAGAGGACGGCTACACCGCCGAGAGCGACGCCGCCATTCTGCTGCAAGGCCTGGATATTCCTGATGAGCTGCATGAGCGCAAGATGAGCGAGCTGCAAGGCGGCCAAAAGGTGCGCGTGCTCTTGGCGCAGGCCCTCTTTGGCAAGCCGCAGGCGCTGCTGCTGGACGAGCCGACCAACCACCTTGACTTGGACTCGATCCACTGGCTGCAAGACTTTTTGCTTCACTTTGAAGGCACGCTGATCACCATCTCGCACGACCGGCATTTTTTGAACAGCATCTGCACACACATTGCCGACATC
>DAHUZD010000262.1 GCA_027306745.1 Acidobacteriaceae bacterium | reverse complement strand
GCGCAGGCGCAGACGCAGTTTGCCTATCCAGCCGATGGCGGTTCGTTTGCACACGCTGCGCTGCGTTGTGTGGGTGTGGGCGCGTGCCGCAAGACGGACTCTGGCACGATGTGTCCAAGCTATATGGCCACGGGCGAGGAGCAGCACTCCACACGCGGACGCGCGCATTTACTGTGGGAGATGCTGCAAGGTGAGCTACGGCCAGAGGGCTGGAAGAGCGAGCCGGTCAAAGAGGCACTGGAGATGTGCTTGTCTTGCAAGGCCTGCAAAAGCGAATGCCCGGTGCAGGTGGATATGGCCACATATAAGGCGGAGTTTCTGTCGCAGTATTATGCTGGCCGTCTGCGTCCGCTGCGCGCCTATGCGTTTGGATGGATGGATCGCTGGGCGCGTCTGGCTTCGTTGGCGCCAGGATTCGTGAATGCGTGCAGTCAAAATGCTGTGCTGGCAGGCATGGCTAAGCACATGCTGGGGATTGCGTCTGAACGCAGGTTGCCGAAATTTGCGGCGAAGGATTTTCGCAGCACGCTGCGAACGAAAATGCACCGCGAGCAAAACCCTGCCGCATCGCCAGTCTTTTTATGGGCCGATACTTGGAACAACTTTTTGCATCCGCAGGCATTGCACGCTGCCTATACCGTGATGACACAGGCTGGATTTCACGTGCAGACCGCGCAGCGGCATCTTTGTTGTGGGCGCGGACTGTATGACTTTGGAATGCTGGATCGCGCTCGACAATATTTGCGCATAGTGCTGGATGCGCTGGCACCGCAATTGCAGGCGGGCACGCCCATCGTGGTGCTGGAGCCAAGCTGCGCCAGCGTCTTCCGCGATGAGTTGCTGAACTTTTTTCCGAATGATCCGCGTGCCAAACAACTGGCGCTACAAACCCATCTGCTCGCTGAGTTTCTGGCACGGTATGCGCCACAGTACGCTCCACCCTCGTTAGTGGGCAAAGATGTATTGCTGCACGGACATTGCCACCAAAAAACGCAGATGCGTGCAGAACAGGATTTACTGGAGCGGGCTGGAGCGCGTGTGCAGATGCCTGATACGGGCTGTTGTGGCATGGCCGGGCCATTTGGATTTGAAAAGGAAAAATACTCCGTATCCACCACGCTAGGCGAGCGTGTTTTATTGCCTGCGGTGCGCGCCGTTCCGCAGGCAACGCTGATCGTCAGCGACGGCTTCAGTTGCCGGGAACAAGTGGCGCAACTCTCCGACCGGCGTGCGGTGCACCTGGCTGAGGCATTGTGCGGCGGGCCGTGCGCGGATCAATAGCCTTGTGCGTTGACAATGTTCTTGAGCGGCTCCCCGGCCAAATAGCGCGCAACCTGCGCAGCAGCGAAGCGATAGCCGCGGATAAAAAACTGGGGCGTGGAGCCAGCAACGTGCGGCGTGAGAAAGCAGTTAGGCGCAGACCAAAGAGGATGGCCGACGGGGAGCGGCTCGGGGTTGGTTACATCCAGCACGGCGCGGATGTGGCCTTGATGCAGAGCTTCAACCAACGCATCCGTGTCCACAACCGGGCCGCGGGCAGCGTTGACCAGCAGTGCGCCTGGGCGCATCTTTTTCAGCATGGCAGCATTCATCATGCCGTGTGTTTCTGGCGTTAGGGGCACGATAAGCACAACGATGTCCGCCTGCGGCAGCAGAGAAGGCAACTCGGCTATGGAAGCGACGCCAGCGCGAGCGGAACGGGCCACACGCAGCACTTCCACGCCGAAGGGCTGCAAGCGCGCTTCAATCGCAGCGCCAATGTTGCCGTAGCCAACGATGAGTACAGTTTTTCCGGCCAGCTCATCGCCCAGAATGCGATAGGGCGGCGGCTCTGTGTCGCTGGAGAATTTTCCGCCAACGAGCTGACCGTCCCAGAACTGCTCACGCTGGCGGTCACGGTAGCGCGGGAATTGTTTGAGCGCGGTGAGTATGCCCGCCACGGCCCACTCGGCGGTAGAGATTTCGTGCAGTCCTTGACCATCGCAGAGGGTGACGCCCTCCGTGACCCAGGGTAGCATCCAGTCCACTCCAGCCAGTAGCGATTGAATGACCTTGACTCCGCGCAGACGCGCAAATTGCGGCTCTGCGTATTTTTTGTAGATGGGCGCAATCCAGAAATCGATGGTGTGAATTTCGCTGGAGGCATAGCCGATAGGAATCAGATCAACGCCGCTGGGAAATTCTGGCATCCATGCGGCAGGAATGGG
Source organism: Acidobacteriaceae bacterium (assembly GCA_027306745.1). GTDB lineage: Bacteria > Acidobacteriota > Terriglobia > Terriglobales > Acidobacteriaceae > JAJZCX01. The sequence continues at coordinate 3,270 of DAHUZD010000262.1, read as the reverse complement.
TTCTGGCAAGCCAATGCGCAACATGGCTCCATCGTAGCTGGCGTAGAGGGGCAGGGCAATGGGGCGACTGAAGAGTCTGCCCCATGGTTGATTGGGCTATTGATCGGCCTGCTTCATATGCAGGATGTGCGTGCTGATGTCTGGCCAGAACTCACGAAAGACGTTGGTGAGGCCGTCGCGTCCCAGTTGCGCCAGCCAGCGCTGGCCGGTTTTGGTCCACGTGATGGAACTGGATGGGTAATAAAAATTTCCAAGCCCAGCCTGCGCGCCTTTGCCGGCGATCTCAGAAATATTCAACGTGTTGTTGCCAGAGTCGGTGGGCGTAATCGCCAAGCGTGACAGCGCGTAGTAAGCACGGTAGAGCTTGTGACCTCGGCCCAGGGTGAAGTAGCGCGAGTCCTCACGCGTGATGATCGGGAAGAAGAAATCCGTCATGTAATTGCCGACGGCTTTATCTGTGAACGCGCGCCAGTAGTACTGGCCATAGCCGGACCAGCCTCTGCCCAGGGTGGGATAGCTATTCGAGGCGTAGGTGGGATACGCGTCGATGGCCGCAAAGGCGAAGGCGGAATAGTCGAAGCTGTTAAAGGTGGCGATTTTGAATTTTTCTTTAGCCGTGGGCGGCGCTGGGCGTGCATCGGCGCTGACGGCGCGGAAGTTGGGCATCAGGCCCAGAATGCGCTTGGGCTGCTGGCCGAAGTCGGCCTGCGGCGTGCTGGACTTGGCCGCACCGGGCTTGGCGTACAGGATGCGATCCCCTTTGTTGCCGGGTGTGCCCTGCGCAGATTGCGTTGGTGCGGATGGATTGGCCGTCTGCGCAGTGGAAGAGGTCTGAGATGCATCGGCATCCGCCGGAAGCGAAGAAGAGACACCCGGAGCATCGGGCAAATCGGCGGCGGCAATTTGCTGTGGCGATGGCTGGGCAGACAGCAGACTGGCAAGGCCAAGCGTGCAGCAGGGGATGAGATGAGACAAGAATTTTTTAAGACGCAAGCAGTGAGTTCCTGACGTTGATGAAAATTTCGTAAATCGAAGCCTATGAGCTAAGACGTTACTGGCATAGATTTTGTTGCGTGCCGCCATGCCATTTCTGGCAGCCACTGGTCTTCTGCGGACGTGCACGCAATCCAGCCGGGAGGCTCTGCTTGTATTCTATATTCCATCGCGTGAGCGCGCAGAGTTTGCCGCTCCACCGCTGCTGGAATCATGCTGTTGTGCCACAGGAAACTACGGGGGCGCTGGACCTGGCTGGGAGCGGCCTGGCTTTGCGCCGCCTTGTCTGCGCTGTCCACAACTGCGAAAACCCCACCTCCACAAGACGCTATTGTGCTGGGCCGCACACCGTTGGATCGTGGCTATGCGGATATGTACAACCTTCAATTTATGCAGGCCCATGCCGAGTTTGCTGCGTGGATGCAAACCCATCCCAACGACCCCATGGGGCCGGTCTCGGATGCTGCGGCCTATCTATTTACGGAGTTTGCGCGTCTGGATGTACTCGACGTGGATTTATTTGATGATGACGACCACTTTGAAAGCCGGGGATCGCGCGCGGCGGATCCTGTAGTGAAAGCGGCTTTTGACCACGATCTGGAACAGGCCGACCGCTTGGCAACGCTGGCCTTGGCGCATGCACCGCAGGATGCAAACGCGCTCTTGGCTCGAACGCTGGTCAACGGGCTGCACGCCGATTATGCGCAGATGATTGAAGGGCGGGATTTTGCTGGATTGCACTACACGCGCTTGGCCAGCAAGGATGCGGAGAGGTTGCTGACCATCTCCCCGCAAATGGACGACGCCTATCTCGCCGTGGGGCTGGAGAATTACATTTTGGGAATCAAACCTGCTCCTGTGCGTTGGCTGCTGGCACTGACTGGTGCAAAGACGAATGCAGCGCTGGGAAGACACGACATGGAATTGGCTGCGACACAGGGACACTACCTGGCTCCCTTTGCACGGTTGCTGTTGGCCGTAGCGGCACTGCGCGATAAAGACCGGCCCAAGGCGCGGCAGATTCTGGCGTCGCTGGCTGCGGAGTTCCCCAACAATCCGCTGTATGCGCGGCAGTTGGCGAAGATACAGTAGGGCCTTTTCTCTTGGAGTATGAACGTTCAGGGGAAGAGAGGTGTGCTTTCCCGCTGGCAGCAAAGAGGCAGCCAGAATGGGCACCAGCAGGTTGGGCCGTGCGAAAAAAATTGGCGCGGACATAAAGCCCGCGCCATCGTCACAGGGGTTGAAGAACAGGGTTAGGGGATGTAGTAACGGAACGAGGTCCAGAACATGTTATCGTCTGCCTCAGGCTGGCCGCCTACGCCCGACCATGTTTTGCGCTGCATATAGTCGTACTGCATTCCGAAGACCAGCTTGCCCTTGCTGCCGTTGTAGAACTTGTACCAGAAGCCTGCGTCATGCGCCGTGAGAGCGCGTGTGTCGCCGGTGCAATTGGCCAGGCCGCCGGGGCCGTAGGGTGAGGCGCTGGGGACTGTTTCTGTGAAGCAGCCGCTGTTGTTAAAGGAAGGTGCACCGTAGCCGACGGCCTGACCGCTGCTGTTCAGCGTCCAGTCGCGGGCAGCGTAATCGCCGCCGTAGTAGTAGTAGAGGTCCCACTTGCCGGGGTGAAACTCCAGCGATCCCAAGGCAACCAAGTTGCGCAGTGGGGCCAGGGTACCATCGGGGCGCACGGTCGTATCGGGCAGGCCCGAGGAGCCATAGCGGCCTACGCTTTGGCCGTAGAGAGCGCGGAAGCCAATGTTGTACAGACCTTTTTTGAAGGGCAGCCACGCAGCGGCCTCAACGGCACCTGCGACTTTGCTGTCGTTGTAAGCACCAACGTTGCTCTTGGTGGCGGCATTGGGATAGACGCGATCGCGCAGGAAGGTGCTGATACCCGCGATTTCGTAGTGACCAAAGCCCGGCTCAAAAGCCACCTTGGCGATGATATCTGGCGCCATGTTGATGGAGTAGTTGGTGTCGGGGTTCAACAATCCACCGGGGTTGCCGGCCGAGCCGAAGGTGAAGTTGTTCGTGTAGCCGTGGCCGCCAAAGGTCATCTGCGGATTTTCAAAGGCCACGCCGGCAAACATCTTCTTGTTGAACATGTTTCCATAGATGCGCATTCCATATTGACGCGCCCAAATATAGCCCGGGGTATATTGGGGGTCGATGGTGAAGGGAACTGCTTCGGATTTATTTTCAAATCCTTTGGTAGTGAGCGTCAGGAACGACCACATCTGGCCGCCGACAACAGTAAAGCCGCCATCTCGCTGATAG
>DAHUZD010000198.1 GCA_027306745.1 Acidobacteriaceae bacterium | reverse complement strand
TCACCCTTCCGCCAGAGATCGTTTGCAGCTAATTTGCTGTCCACTGAATCGGTCCCCACGCTCTCCGCCGGTTCCTTGTTTTCTCCCGTTCAGGGTACCTGATTTGTATGAATTTTCGATGAATTCGCCCGCTGGCGTGCTATATCCGCCCAGTTCACAGCGCCGCGATTGCTTCAATCTCCACCAGAACATCTTTCGGCAGCCGCGCCACTTCCACAGTGGACCGCGCCGGAGCCGGGGAGCCATCCACTCCAAAGTACGCGGCGTACACGGTATTCATCCCGGCAAAATCTTTCATATCCTTCAAAAAAACCGTCGTCTTCACCACATGCGCCAGATCGCTGCCTGCGGCCTGCAAAACAGCCCGCAAGCTCTCCAGCGCGCGCGCCGTCTGCTCTGCTATGCCGCCGGCAACAATTTGCCCCGTGGCCGGATCCAGTGGAATCTGTCCCGATGTAAAAACCCACTCCCCGCTCCGAATCGCCTGCGAATAAGGCCCCAGCGCTGCGGGAGCCTGGGCTGTTTGCACGGATTGTTTCATCGTATTCACTCTTTCTGAAACACTTTTCATTCCACAATTGCGCCAGTGACGACAGCTTCTTCCATTATGCAGTGAAACCAAACTCACATTGACGCGTATAAAGCAGTAGACTGCTCGGATGACCCTGCACCACACGCTCGCTTTGGCATCTCCCTGGGTCCTATGCACCTGCGCCTTCGCTCAGACGCAGACCCCAGTCCCTGCCGCTACGCAGCACAGAGCCGCTACACACCATTCCCATGCCGCGACAGCTTCGCAGGCCGCTCCTGCGCAACCGAATCTTTCCGCTCCCTTGCCCAGCGTTGCGGTCATCCGCCAGCGTTTGCTTGCCAACTTGCAATCCATTCAGGCCGAACAGGAACGTTATCTCTGCCGCATGACCAGTACAAATGAGCGCACAGATGCGCATGGAAATCCCTTGAAAACCCATACGCGCGTCTTCGACATGTTTTATGTACATGGCCGCGAAATCGACGAGCTGATCTCCAAAAATGGCGTCCCGCTCGACGCCAGCGCACAGAAAAATGAATCTGAGCGCGTGCAAAAGGAGATCGCCAAAGACTCCAACGCAACCGATCTATCCAAGCAGCAAAGCGACGACGCCCGCCAGCTCGAAATCTTGCTCCACGCGCTGCGTTACACCAACGGCCATCGCATCCTGCTCAACGGGCGCACCACGCTGGTCTATGACCTCAGCGGCAATCCCGACTTCCATCCGAAAAATCTGCAGGAACGATTTCTTCACCACATGTCAGGCTCCATCCAGGTGGACGAGGCAACCAGCCAGCTTGTCGATGTGAACGCGCATCTGGATCGTGACGTGAAAGTCGGCGGCGGCTTGGTGGCCAACGTACACAAAGGTTTCTGGATACATGTGCACCAAACGCCACAGAAAGACGGCGTCTGGATCAATGACCTGACGGAAGGCCAAGGGGACGCTCGCGCCGCACTCTTCTTCCATCCCTACTTCCGCTTCCGGCAAACCACCGACTCCTGCCATCTCACCAGCGTCACCACGCAGACTACAGCGGCCACCGTCACCCAGCCATAAAATCGCTTGGGCCATTGCAGCCCAGCCGGCCCTGCGAAGGGTCGGGACTTCAGCCTCGCTCAAAAAACCGAATCAGATCGAGCTTTGACCCGAATGGACAGTACTGGCATAGGATGCCGAATCCCAGCTTCTAAGCCCACGGCTGCAATTCCCACCCCGGGCTTATCTATGTGCAATTGCATAAATATTTCTTGTATTTGCCATACATCCTATGCAGAATCTACGCATGATGTGTCTGTGCAACCAACTTCAACGAGGTCTCCTTTATGCGTCGGTTTGTTGCAATTTCTCTCCTTGCCTTGGGTGCCGCATTTAGCGCATTGGCCCAATCCTCCTCTAACCTGTCTGAGCCGTTGCAGTCCCAAGCTTCGACCCCAACCCACGATTTCCACCCAGCCCATGCATCTATGGCTCCATTTTCCCGCGCAGGCTTGGGTGCTGGCATCTCATTGATGGGAATCAATTTACAGGCAGCCACGGATATCGACCGCCACTTAAATCTGCGCCTGAATGGCGACGTATTCGGCTATTCCGTCAACAACATCAACTCCAACGGCTTCACTTTTGGCGGCAGCCTCAGCCTGGCCAGTATGGGCGTGGATCTGGACTATTACCCCTTCCCCACCCATGGCTTCCGGCTCAGCCCCGGTCTGCTGCTCTACAACCAGAACTCCGTCAGCGCCACAGGTACGGTGGGCGCGGGCACGTCCTTCACCGTCAATAACAACACGTACTACTCCTCCGCTTCGAACCCGGTGCAGGCCACGGCCACCATCGGCTTCCATGCAACCAATCCGGCTTTTACGCTCACCACCGGCTGGGGCAACATCATCTCCCGCACTGGCGGTCACGTCTCGTTTCCGTTTGAGATTGGCGTGGCCTTTACCGGCGCTCCAACGGTCAACTTCACCCTGCCGCAAGGCCAGGTCTGCGATTCCACCGGCTCCAACTGCATAAACGTTTCCACGGATCAGCAGTTGCAAAGCGATGTGCAGGCCCAGATCGCCAAATATAAAAACGACCTGAACGTGCTCACGGTCTACCCGATTTTGTCCTTCGGCATTGGCTTCAACTTCCCCATCCGCTAACGCAAAAGCCGGGTGCAGTTATGCCTGCACCCGGGTGCATTCCATATTTTCAGAAACTGGAAACTCCTACGATGCCGATGGCAGCGTCTGCACCTTCATCTCACTCAGTGGATAGCCAAGCTGCTTCCACTCCTGGAAGCCCCCACGCAGCGGACGAATGCGCTCAATACCCAGCCGCCGCATAGTCAGGGCAACCTTGGCGCTAGCCTCTTCATTCGGGCAAGTGCAGTAAACGATAATGTCGCGGTCGCGCGGCAGTTCTGCGCTGCGTTGCACCACTTCACTCGGTTGCAGCCGCACCGCGCCGGGCAACAGCCGCGGATCGGGTAAAAAATCCAGCGGGTGCCTCAGGTCCACGATAAAGACCTCCTCGCCGCTGTCCATCATCTTCTTCAAATCCTGCGGAGCCACGCGCATGGAACGAATCTTGCGCAAAAACGCCCGCTGCCGCCAGATGCGTCCCAACAACAACACCGCCACCACCACCACAAAGGCCACCAGTGCAAAGCGGCTCATCCAATTCAGAGCATCCTGGTTCCGGCGCAGCGCATCGCCAAAGAAACGTCCGGCCAGCACGAACGTTGTCCCCCACAGCATCGTGCCAGCCGTGTCATACAACAGAAAACTGCGGTACTCCATACGGCTCTGCCCAGCCATGGGTGCGGCCATCAGGTTGAGTCCGGGGATAAACTTGGCCACCACCAGCGCACCAGCGCCGCGCGTTGCAATCATGTCCTCAGCCCGGCGCACACAGGCTGAAGCCTCCAGCGACAGCTTGCAGATCCAGCGCGTCACCGTTTCGCCATACTGGCGGCCCAGCGCAAACCAGACCGAGTCGGCGATCAGGCTGCTGGCCAGCACCGTAATCAAAATTCCGCCCAGACCCAGCACATGCGTTGCGCTCAAGGTTCCGGCCGTCAACAGCACAGGCGTGCTGGGCAGTGGCAGGCCAAGCTGCTCAATCAGCACCCAGAAGAAGAGTACCCAGTAGCCGTAATGGACAAAAAAACTCAGGATGGGAATCATAGCTGCTTCCTGACATTGTAGATGCGCGCGCACACCAGAAAGTCGCAAACGCCGCCCTTACGCACCCGCCCCTGCCCAGCCTATCGGCAGCGGAGAACCCCATCAATACTGGAAATCTCCTCAAATCTTCCCCAAAGCACACCTCCCTGAAAAAATCGTGGACAACCTTCAAACCCATCTGCAAGAGTAGGGGGTAGTCCATCTGCATTCCCACCCGCGGGGCAATGGAGGGTGCATGCCCATCCCGACAGTTTCATCCACATCCGGCACGACACGTCTCCTGTGCCTGGACGTGCTGCGCGGCGTCACCATTGCGCTGATGATCCTCGTCAACAACAATGGGGATGAGGCCCATTCCTACTGGCCCCTGCGCCACTCCCTGTGGAACGGCTGCACACCAACGGATCTAGTCTTTCCCACGTTTCTCCTCCTTGTCGGCATCTCCATTGTGTTTTCCACCGATGCCCGGCTAGCGAAGGGGCGCGCAAAGTCCTCTCTTGCACCCCACATCCTGCGCCGCACGACCATCCTGATTCTGCTGGGCCTGCTCGTCAATGGCTTCCCTAGGTTCCCTTGGGCTACCTTGCGCTTCTATGGCGTTTTGCAAAGAATCGCGCTCTGCTATTTGCTCGGCAGCCTGATCTATCTCGCCAGTCGGCGCGTTTCAGACAAAGTTCTCTTGCTGGCGGCTGCCCTACTGGGATACTGGGTGCTGCTGCGCTGGGTTCCCGTGCCCGGATTCGGCGCGCCAGGCAAAGCCATTCCCTTCCTCGACAAAGACGCAAATCTTGTCGCTTGGCTGGACCGCCACATCTTTCCCGGTCGGCTCTATGAGGGCACGCGAGACCCCGAAGGCCTGCTGAGCACGCTGCCTGCACTGGGCACGACCTTCATTGGGATTCTCACCGGGATCTGGCTGCGCACAAAGAAATATGCTCCCAATAAAATTGCTCTGGGTCTCTTGCTGGCCGCCATCTTTGGGCTGCTGGCCGGCGGCGCGTGGAACCACTGGTTTCCGCTCAACAAAAAACTCTGGACCAGTTCCTATGTTCTGTACGCTGCGGGCTGGTCGCTGCTCGTACTCGCTGTGCTGTATTGGTGGATTGAAATCAAACAAAAGCACCGTGGCCTTTGGCCCTGGCTTGTTTTCGGAAAAAATTCCATCGTGTGCTACGTATTTGCAGAACTCTTTCAAGCAATGCTGACCAGCATCCGAACACAGAAATATCCGACGGTGCAGCGAGATATTTTTCTGCACATCCAGGCATTCGTGCCATCGCCGCCCCTTGCATCCTTGGCCTATGCGTTGGGCATGGTTGCTTTTTGCTGGGCAGTGGCCTACCCTCTCTACCGCAAAGGAATATTTGTGAAAGTGTAGTCTCTTCTCCTGGCTGTTTTTGCAATCGCCACATTTAGCCCTGATGGCGCATGCGCCCGCCCATCTCCAGCACATAGGTCTCCCCGCGCCAAAGAATCGTGCGGCTGCCATAGCTGGCCAGCCAGAAGAGCAGACCCATCGCATCCCGCAGTGGATAGAGCAGCGTGCTCTGCCACGCGCTTGGCTCCTGCAACACCCACTGGCTGATGCTCGCCGCCATAACCATGCGGGAGCCAATCGCCCAGGCCAGCAACCCTGCCGCCAGACCCCAATACTGCAAAGCGCAAGCCGCCAGCGCCGCCAAAACTCCAAACGGCGTGCAAAACGTCATCACGGTGCCGAAGTGTCCCTTGGGACGCGAAAAGCGCGTGCTCTGCATCCAGCGCGCCTGGTGGCGCATCGAGGCCACAAAGCCGGAATGCAGCACGATGTGGTCGATGACGTGCGTCGAAAGCATCACGGTTTCGCCCTGCTCGGCCACCCAGTTGCCCAACAAAAAATCATCGGCACAGTAGTCTCCCATTGGCAAAAATCCGCCGATTTTTTTTAGCGATTCCCGCCGCACGGCCATGGTGGGGCCCAGCGTGAACTTCATGCCCTCCAGCATCTCAGCCACCAGCACGCCCGCCGTCATCTCCACGGACATGCCCGTCGCCTCCAGGCGCGACCACAGTCCGCCCTCCACGGCCACGCCGCGATACAGGCACGTCGCCGCTCCCACCTTCGCATCGGCAAAGGCCGCTGTCACGCTGCGCACATACTCCCGCGTCACGCACACGTCACTATCACTGATGATGAAAATCTCATGGCGCGCAGCCTGGGCCATGCGATTGAGGGAAAGCGTCTTTGCATTCGGTGCCGTCGGCTCGCCCGATGTCATAAACTGCACCGGCACCTGTGGATACCGCGCCGCCACGCGCCGGGCCACCGCCAACCCTGCATCCTCATCCTGCCGCGCACAAAAGAGAATCTCGTATTCGGGATAATCCTGCTCGAAGAAGGTCGCCAGGTGCGCTTCAAGCCCCGGCTCATCGCCATGCAGTGGTTTCAGCAGACTCACCGGCGGCGTAAACTCCGGCGCAGACTTCGATGCCGATTCGCTGCGCCTGCGCGCGCGAAATCGCCACGCGGCCACCAGCACCATTCCACCAAAGACGCTGGAGGTGAGCAGACCGAAGCAGCCAACGGCCAAAAAAAATTCCATTAGGAATGTGTGCATGGGATGGGCGCGCCAACAACAGAATACTGCAAACTTCCTTATTTCTTCTTGCCCGGCTCACGCGGACGCATCTCGCGCACACTCAGCTCTCGGGCTTCGACGGGAATAATCGCTGGTCGACGCAGCGGCACCAGGCCGGGCGTAGCCTGCTGGGTCGCCTGTTGCACGCGCGCCAGCATCTCCGAACGCACATAATCCACAAAGCTCTGCATCTGCCGGTTCATCTCTTCCATGCGCTCGCGCATCTGCAAAATAATGCCAATCCCAGCAATGTTCACGCCCAGATCACGCGCCAGATTCAAAATAAATTCCAGCCGCTCCAGGTCCTCATCCGTATACAGGCGCGTGTTGCCGTCCGTGCGCGACGGCTTCAGCAGCCCTTCACGCTCATACATGCGCAGCGTCTGCGGGTGAATGCCGTACATCTCCGCCACCGACGAGATCATGTACGCGCCTTTGGATTTTCGCTTTGCCGTCATCCCTTCCCCCTTGGTCTGCGCCTTGTCCGGCATCCCCAACCCATGCCGGACTGTGCTAATCTGAGCGGCGATATGAAACTCATCCCCACTTTCCTGCTTGTACTTTCTTCGGTGGCGCTTCACGCCGCTCACGCTCAATCTGCCCAGCCCAACTTCAAGCCCGGCCAGTGGCAGGTCACCTCCACCGTCACCCCATCCATCGGCAAGCCGGTGCATAAAACCGTCACCGTTTGCGCCAAAAATCACGGTGACCTGTGGAACCAGCCCCACCCCAGCCAGCAATGCTCCGCACCGCAAGTCACGTCGATCCCGAACGGCTACAACGGCAAAATCCAATGCAGCGGCGGTGCCGGTCCCGTGCAGTGGAAGATGTCCTCCAGCGTGGATGAAACCTTTTCCGCAGACGGTGCCAGCTTCCAGTCCACCGGCAGCACTTCGTCCTAGACCATCCTACCCGGACGACCGCCCATGCAGGTTAGCGCCTCCATGCAGTCCAACGGCAAACTTCTCGGGTCCTGCAAATAACCAGGCCGCGCATCCCTATACGGCCCGCGTCAGCAACTCTTGGCGCGGGTCTTCCGGGTTCAACTGCGCCAGCTCGCGCAAAATCTCCCGCGACCGCTCATCCTGGGCCTTCGGCGCAATCAACTGCACCTCAACGATCTGATCCCCGCGCGTGCCTTCACGCACGGCGCTGGCAACGCCCTTCTCGCGCATCCGCAGCTTTTGCCCACTCTGCGTGCCCGGCGGAATCTTCAACTGCGCCCGCCCGTCAATCGTCGGCACATCAATCTTCGCGCCCAGCGCCGCCTCGCTCACCGTCACCGGCACCGTCAGGTAAATATCATCGCCCGCGCGTGTGAATATCGGGTGCGTCTCCACCCGCATGATCAGGTACAAATCGCCCGCTGCGCCGCCATGCGCGCCTGCATTGCCTTTGCCCCCCAGCCGAATCCGCTGCCCATCGCGCGTGCCCGGCTTCACTCGAAACTCAATCGTCTCCGCGCGCGCCACCAATCCCTCGCCGCCGCAATTTGTGCAGGCACTGCGCACCCGCCCCGTGCCTTGGCAGCGCGGGCATTGCAGGTTGAACTTCATCCGCCCGCCCATCTGCGTCACCTGGCCGGTGCCATCGCACTCCTGGCAAATGCTCTCGCCGCCGCTGGAGCTTTTGCCCTTGCACACCGGGCACATCTCGCGCCGCGACACTTGCAGCTTCACCGTGCCGCCGCGAATCGAGGTCCAGAAATCAATGCTCACCTGATATTCAAGATCGGTGCCCGCCTCCGGCACCTCATCACGATGTCCACCGCGAAAGGCTCCTGAAAATATGTCGCGGAAGCTGCCCCACGAAGATTGCGATGACTGCGAAGATTGGCCAGCGCCCTGCCCTGCCGCTCCCTGCCCAGCCGCGCCACGGCCCATGCCGCCCGCGCTGCGGCTGCGCGAAAAGGGAGTGTCATCAAAATCCGTACAATCAAATCCGCCAAAATCAAACGGAACGCCTGCACCTGCGCGTCCGCCCTGGCCACGCGCCGCCGCCTCTGCCGCCTCCGGATCAATGTTGTCGGAGTAGAAGCCAAGCTGGTCGTAAATCTTGCGCTTCTTCTCGTCGCTCAACACATCGTTGGCCTCGGAGATTTCCTTGAAGCGCTCCTCGGCCTTCTTGTCGCCGGGGTTTACATCCGGGTGGTGCTTGCGCGCCAGCTTGCGGAAGGCCTTGCGAATCTCCTCCGCCGTGGCCGTCTTCTTCACTCCGAGCGTGCCGTAATAGTCTTTGGTCTGTGTGGGCATAGGCTGCTGCTCTGATTATGCTCCTGAAAATGCGGATTATGCGCTACGCTTCATTCGGGTTGAGTTTTCTGTTCCCACTTTGCTTCGTGGCTGCACTTCGCGGTGAATCTTCATGCGCAAGCGTCTACGCATGCATCGCAAAAGTCAGTTAGGCACTTTGTCGCGCTTTTGA
>DAHUZD010000157.1 GCA_027306745.1 Acidobacteriaceae bacterium | reverse complement strand
TGGGCGAAAAGACGGGCATTGACCTGCCCGACGAAGCCGCCGGCATCATGCCCTCTGAAGAATGGAAGATGCGTAACTACCACCAGAAATGGTTTGCGGGCGAGACCATCTCTGTCGGCATCGGTCAGGGAGCGATTGCGGCCACGCCCATCCAACTGGTGCGCGCCATCGCCGGCATCGCCTCCGACGGCGCGCTGAAGCGTCCACATGTCGTTTTCCAGAATGAAATACCCGTCTCACTGCGCGAGTATTACCATGAGCAATTTCCCGGCTCCGGCGACAAGACTGTGCCCATCTCCTACAACAACTGGGTGACAGTGACCGACGCCATGGCACAGGTGACCACGTTTGCGGGCACGGCTGGCTTTGCGCACCTGAACGGCATCGACTTTGCCGGCAAAACCGGCAGCGCACAGACCATGAGCAATGCCTTGGCGCAAAAGCTGGGCCACGCGCACACCATGGATGACAACGCCTGGTTCGTCGGCGTCAGTCCACGCAGAAATCCGGAGATTGCCGTGTGCATCCTTTGGGAAAAAGGCACGGAGGGTTACCTGAGCGCGCGCCTGGCCGCGCAGGTCATCGAAGCCTATGTGGACAAACAGCGGCGGATGGAAAACAACCTGCGCACGCCTGCACAAAAGAATGCCGCATCGGCCACTGCGCCCGCCCCGCGAACCACGGCTGCGCGCCAGTCAAGGCCCGCACAGATCGAAATGGCCGGGGTCTGGAATGCCCCGGCAGGCAGCCCGGTGCAGCTTGCGGGTCAGCGTTCGTTTCCCTTGCCAGCCAGCCCCGGCGGCCAGCCACAGGTGCTGCGGGGCGCGCGCTTTCGGCTGACGGCGTCGACTGCATCATCCACCACACCGGATGCGGTACAACAGAGGTAATCATGCGCAAGCTCATCTCCTTCCGCGACTTTGACTGGGTGCTGCTGGGCTTTGTGCTGCTGCTCTCCGTCGTCAGCGTGTTGGAGATTTTCAGCGCCACGCTGCACACCAAGTTCGTCCACTTTGACCAGAAGCAAATGATGTGGCTGCTGGGCGGCTTGGCCTGCATGTTTATCCTCTCCTTCGTCAACTACCACTTTCTGCTGGACATCGCGCTATGGGCCTATGGATTTTGCATCGTGGCGCTGGTGGCCGTATTGGCCGTGGGGCAAAAAGTGCTCGGTGGCCGCCGCTGGATTCGCCTGCCCGGTGGCATTCACTTCCAGCCCTCGGAGTGGGTCAAGCTGGTGCTCATCATCGCCGTGGCCCGGTACTTTTCCCATCTCTCCGGGCGCGGCGGCCTCACATGGAGCGACATCTTCAAATCCATGGCCATGGTCGGCCTGCCCATGCTGCTGGTGCTCAAGCAGCCGGACCTGGGCACGGCCCTGACCTATGCGCCCATTCTGCTCTGCGGACTCTTTCTGGGCGGCATCAGCATCCGCAAATCCGTCATTCTGGTTCTGGCCGCAGCGGTAGCCATCATCCCCCTCTGGCACAAGGTGCTCAAGCCCTATCAGAAGCAGCGCATCACCAGCTTCCTGCAACCGGATACGGACCCGCGCGGCAGCGGATATCAGATTCGTCAATCGCTGATCGCTGTTGGCGACGGCGGCATCTGGGGCCGCGGCGCCACCAAAGGCACCCAGACCCAGGGCGACTTTTTGCCCATTCCCTATACGGACTTCATCTTTGCCGCTTACAGCGAAGAACACGGTTTCGTTGGTGCGGCCCTCGTCTTGCTGTTATACTTTTTGATATTGATGCGTTTGATTCAAAACGCTCAATCCGCCGCCGACCTCCCCGGCACGTTGATCGTCATGGGGGTGGTGGCCGTGCTGATCTTTCAGATCGCAGTCAATGTGGGCATGGTCATTGGTCTGATGCCGGTCACCGGCATTCCCCTGCCCCTGATGAGTTATGGCGGTTCATCGGTGCTGTTTACGTTTCTGGCCCTCGGCATCGTGATGAACATCCGCATGAGCCGCTTTGTGAATTGAGCTGGTCCGGCTGGCCAGCCAGAACGCGCAGCCGGAATAGTTTGGAAGGTTTTTCAGAATGTGCATCCATCGGCACGCGCCAGCGGGCGCGGGATTCGGATGCGGCAAGTTGTTCCCGGTCAGGCAGTTTCCAAAGCCACCGGGCAGGATTGATTGGAAGATGCGGACACGGGAAAAGGAAACGGCCCCACCTCGCTTTGAGGCAGTTGCGGTCACAATTTCCCCGTGCAGGCATCCGCACAAGCGTGCTTTAGTTCCCGCAACCTTCCGCAACAGCGGAACCAGTTGCGCTCCCAAGCATGGTCTGGCGCAGCCGCCAGCCGCATGGGTTCGACCGCACACAAACCATCCTGCCAGCGTAGCCCCGCCCGTTCACGCACGCGCGTAACTGGGCCAGTGGATTCTGCCTCACCCGTACCCCCGGCGGCCTGGCCGCTGCGGCAACCATGAGGCACTATGAGCAAAGAAATTTATATCTCCAGCACGCCGCACGAAACGCGGCTGGCCATGGTCGAAGACGACCGTCTGGCCGAAATCTACTACGACCGTGAAAACGAATCCACCCTGGCCGGCTCCGTGTACAAAGGCCGCGTCACACGCGTCCTGCCCGGCATGCAATCGGCCTTTGTCGATATCGGCCTGGAACGCGACGCCTTCCTGTACATCACCGACTTTCTGGAAGAAACCGAAGACAGCGAAGATCTGATCACGCTGCCACAGGCACAGCCACCGGCACGCAACCGCTCCACACAAGAATCACCCGCAGCCACGGTCGGCAGCCAGGCTCCCTCCACCGGCAGCGAAGAAGAATCCGCAGCACCGGCTGGCGACCAAGACCGTGGCACGCGCCGCTGGCGGGGACGCCGTGGCCGTCGCGGACGCGGCAGCAACCGGGGTGAACGCAGCCCCCAGCAGGAATCCTCGGCCACGCCCAGCACTCTAGACACACCGGACGAATTCGCACCAACATTCGACGCCGAGTACGAATCCGCACCCGAGTCCCAGACCGACCTCCAGGCTGCTGCCGGACAGGAAGCCAGCGCGCCCGCCGCAACCACTGAAGCCCCACTGCAACGGCCCGAGCGCTTCCGTGACCGCCTGCGCAACCGTTTCCGCGGACGCAACTCGGGCCGCGACCGCAACAGCCGCAATGACAGCAGTGATGCAAACCTCAGCGAGCCGCCTAGCAGC
>DAHUZD010000150.1 GCA_027306745.1 Acidobacteriaceae bacterium | reverse complement strand
TTTCTCTCAGAAGACCCTCTAAACCTCCACGCCATCGTCCCTGATAACTGTCCCAAGGGCTGCGAAGGCCCCTGCTTCTCCATTAGCGGCATCAACTCAGGAGCGCACCCGGAAGCCTATGCTGCTATCGCGGCGCTGCCACAGAGCCAGCGTGACCCCATGGTGAGGGCATTCTACGCGAGCGAGTATTGGTCGCACTGGTTTGAAGCTATTCAGAGCGTGGAAGTGTCCAAGCGCGTCATGGATTTCGATGTAAACTCCGGCACCGGGGAAGGCGTGCGCGTGCTGCAAACCTGCGTTGGGTCAACGCCGGACGGCATCATCGGTCCGAACACCGTTGCGGCGGTGAACCAGGCTGACCAAGTAAAGCTGGTGATCGATTACAAGGACGCGCGGGCAGCGTTTCTGCTTGGCTTGGCGGCATCGAGGCCGAGCCTGGCGCATGATATTGGCACGCTGGATCATCCGGGGCCGCTGCTGGTCCGGGCAATGAGGTGAGCGCATGACCGAGCTTGACGTTGTTGGAGTATGGTTGAGCAGCGTGGCATGGATCATCGTCGCGCTGGTTGCCGGCATTGTCGTGGGGTTTGCGGCGTTTCTCTGCTGGAGTCTCTGTGTGGTGGGTGCCGATGCGGATAGACGCGCGGCCAAGTTTGAGGAGCGCCATGACGCTGATTGAGATAGCATAGCAAAAGGAGACGAGGATGAAAGACCCATTCATTTTGATTGGAAGTTTTGGACCATTCAATCTATGGCATAGAGACAAGAATGGTGACGATGGTGCGTGCGGTTGGGTCATGCGAGCCGGGCACGGAAATCAGGAAGTCCTGAAGCGCATCGAGGATCGCTTTCGCTTCGACTGGAGCCATCAAGTAACCACCCACAACATGGGCACCATAGACACCGCCCTGTTTAGTTCTGACGGTTTTCCTGCAATGTCTGTCCACGGGATCATGCTTAACTTGATGTTCCTCGCAGCCTATGAGCATTTTGGGCGCAATCGCAAAAGGGCGGCGCGATTCATGCAGGATAACCTCTTTGAAATTCTTTCTTTTGCGGAGAATCCGACCGATTCCGCCCATACGATGTGGAAATATCTCTATGGGCGCGACGAACGCGAAACACAGGAAGACCGCATAAAATCAAGTGCCTCGATGATTTACGGGTGGGTACTTCGTGCGACGCGGCCTTGGTACAAGCACCCGCGCTGGCATATCCATCACTGGCGGTTTTCCGTACGAGGGGGAACGCGAGTCTTGGGGCTTGGAAACTGCCATGACGCTGATTGAGCGTATCCTGTGGGTACTGCGCGGCTTCCAGTTGCGCAAGTGCCCCATGTGCCGAGGGACAGGCGTGGTCAAGTACGTGGTCAGCGGACGCGAGGCCAGCCCGATACGCTGCATTATCTGCTCGGGGAAAGGAAGACTAAAGTGAGCTTGAATTTCAGCAGCAAGAATTCGGCTATTGGTATCATTCTCGGCCTCAACCTGCTGTTCTTCACGGTTTGGGTCGTCACGTTGTTTCTGGCAGTGCAGCATCCGGCGCTGTCGGATGTGACCACTAAGCTGTATGGCGTCTTTATGGGCGTCAACAACGCCTTGATGCTCGTTTTGAACTCGGAGGCGAAGGCCCCTGAAACCCCTACTACGCCGGTCAACCCGGCGAACCCGAAGTAAGGAGACTCAATGAAACTGACTTCACTCATCCTCACGGCATGTCTTCTGGCGGTCCCGCTGGGCTGCAAGACGGCTGCGACAACGACACCTACGGCGGCGCTGGCACCCGGCTACCTGAACGCACAGGATCAGGCGATGGGCCAGATGCTCAGCGGCGTCCACAACTTCATCACGAGTATGCAGGCGCAGATCACGGCGGGTTATGTGCCGGGGCCAACCGAGAAGACGGCGCTGAATGCCCTGATTGCCACGACGAACGCGGCGGATGCGACCTATCTTGCCTTCCACAATGGCACAGCGACTCAGGCGGCGGCGCAGACAGCCATCAACAAGGCGTATCTCCAGCAGCAGACGATGGCTACATCCGTTCAGGGAGGCAAGTAATGGCGACGACAACTCCAACACCCGCAGCGGGAATCAACTGGACCAACATCCTTACCCTCATTGAAGGATTTGGCAACCTTGCCCTTGTGGGGCTGCAAGCCGGAGGCGTTGTGCCGGTCGGCTCCAGCCAGATTGCCGCGCTTCTGGAGCAGGCTCTCAACAACCTTGTCACGCAGCAACAGGCCGGAGCGCCAGCCACGACCGACGTGGTGAATGCCTATGCGCTGCTGATTGCCGGATTCAAGGCGTATCAGATCGCTACCGTCAGCAACTCTGCGCTCCAGACCAAGATTGGCGTGTACCTGACGGCAACGGAAGCGGGGCTGGCCGGGTATGTGCAGGCCGGAGCCGGGTTCAATCCTGCCAACTACGGGCCGCTCACTCCTGTGGCATAATGGGGATGCAGTAAACGAACAGGCTTGGGCCATCTCATCAGGGGTGGCCCGTTTTTTGATGGAGGCAACATGGCTTACTTCAGGCTTCGCTTTATCACCGAACCCGACTGGGTGAGCGCGTCGATCCGCGCCGTGACCAGCAGCCTATGGTCCCATGTCGAGACAATCCTGCCCGACGGGACGTATCTTGGCGCACACTACCCGTCAGGCGTGCAGATTCGCCCTCTGGACTACTGCAAGCCCATGAGGGAGCGCAGGTATAAGATACCCGTCAGCGATGCGGCGCTGGGGCAAATGCTGGCCTTCGCGCACGCTCAGGTGGGAAAGCCCTACGACACCACGGACATTTTCGGGATCTTGATGCATGAGGGATGGAACAACCCTGACGCCTGGATCTGCTCAGCTCTGGAGACGGCAACGATGGAGGCCGGGGGCATCTTCCCGCTGAATGTCGAAGTGGGTTACACGCCGAAGATTACCCCGGAGATGCTGCATCTAAGCCCGCTGCTGATCGGAAACTGCTATTTTAGCGCGGGCTGATGCGGTTCATGGCTTGTCGCCTTTCAGCGTCTTCGGCGC
>DAHUZD010000121.1 GCA_027306745.1 Acidobacteriaceae bacterium | reverse complement strand
GGGATATTGAAGCGCTGCGCATTGAGGGACGCGGACGGACACGCGACTTTGTTATCTAAGACGAAAACGATCAGCAAATGATTGTGAAGCAGGCGATGAAGCGCATGGGGCTGGATGACAAACAGCTGACGCCGCGCAATGTTTTGTCGCGTATCTCCTGGGCGAAAAATCACATGCTCGACCCGCAGGAACTATATCTGCAATCGGCAGAGCCAAAAACGGAGCGCGTTGCGCACATCTACAAACAGTATGCGCAGGAGCTGGAGCGGGCGAATGCTTTGGACTTTGATGATCTTCTGTTGGAGAGCGTGCGACTGCTGCGCGCCAGCGCCGAGGTGCGCTCCAGTTGCAACCGGCGCTACCGTTACCTGCTCATCGATGAATATCAAGACACCAACCGTCCACAATATGAGTTGATGAAGCTGTTGGCAGGTGAAGAAAAAAATGTGTGCGTCGTTGGCGATGAAGACCAGAGCATTTACTCCTGGCGCGGAGCCGACATTCGCAACATTCTGGAGTTTGAACGCGACTTTCCGCAGGCGCAGACCATCCGGCTGGAGCAGAATTACCGTTCCACTCAAATCATTTTGGAAGCCGCGGCCGGCGTGGTCTCCAACAACCTGCAACGCAAAGGCAAGGCGCTGTGGACGACAAGGCCAGGCGGCGCACCGGTCGGCTATTATGAGGCGCTGGACGGCGAAGGCGAAGCGCTCATTATCGCGGACTCAATTCAAAAATACATCCGGCAAACTGGCGATCAAGAGGAGCTGCCGCGCATCGCCGTGCTCTACCGGACGAACTCACAGTCCCGCCTGATTGAAGAAGGCTTGCGCCGTTATGGCATCGCGTACAGTATGGTCGGTGGATTTTCATTTTACGACCGCGCAGAAATTAAAGACATGCTCTGCTACCTGAAGCTGGTGCAGAATCCGGATGACTCGGTGGCATTGCAGCGCGTCATTAACACGCCTGCGCGCGGTATCGGCAAATCCACGCTGGAGACGCTGGAAAACATGGCGCTGGGAACCGGCTCCAGCACGTGGAATGCAATCGGGTCGGCCATCGATGGCAAGCTGCTGCCGACACGCGCTCTGCTGGCGCTCGATGGATTCCGGCGCATGATTCTTGACGCTCGCGCGTTGCTGCAACCGGGCTTTGCAGAACACCTGGCCGCAAGTGAAGAAGCAGACACTGCGACTCCTCTGCCGGATCAAGACGATGCCCAGGACGACATCAGTTTTGATTTCGACACGCCGACGCTTGCCTTTACTCCTGAAGAGCTTTCACCATTTGCCGCGAAGAAAAACCGGGAAAAACGCATCGCTCCGCCACTGGAAACATCGCAGACGGATTCTGCTGAGACGCCCGCATTCCGGCAAACGGGCGAAGCAGGAACATTGCCTGAGTTGTTGAAGTTTTTGATCGATCGCAGCGGCTACATCCGGGCACTGGAAGAAGAAGCGACGCCCGAAGCGGTCTCTCGCGTCGAGAACCTGCGCGAGCTGGTGAATGCCGCGCAAGACGCACAGGAGCGCGGAGAGACGCTGACGGAATTTCTGGATCATGCAGCGCTGGCCAGCGACACGGATCAGTACAACCCGGAGTCGCGCGTAACGCTGATGACGCTGCACGCAGCCAAGGGCCTGGAGTTTCCGCTGGTCTTTTTGGCAGGCATGGAGGAAGGCCTCTTCCCGCACTCACGAACGTTTAACGACGCCAATGGGCTCGAAGAGGAGCGTCGGCTTTGCTACGTGGGTATGACGCGTGCGATGGATTCGCTGATTCTCACGCGCGCCCGCTTCCGCCGCCGTTACGGCAACGAAATGCCGGAGCACTCCATTCCTTCGCGCTTTTTGGCGGAGATTCCGGCCCATCTGCTGGAGGATTGGAGCACGCAGACATCCGATGCACAAAGCGCGGAAACCCACGCATCCGGTTACGGGCGTGCAGCCAACGCTGTTCGGCACTGGAATTATGAGGATGAAGACCAGAGTGCACATCTGCAGGAAACCGACAACCGACGCACGCAGACGGCCGCTACACGCACAGCTCAACAGAAGCCTCGCACGGACTCCTTGGACAACATCGCGCAATTTTTTGGCGCACGCGGCCAAAGCGCGCAACGGCCCAGAATGGAGTCTTCGGCTCAGCATTCTGAGGCAAAAGGCAACTCGGGACTGCGCAACGGCCAACGCGTGCGCCATCCCAAGTATGGTGAGGGAACGGTCTTCCGCCGCGAGGGTGAAGGAGAAGACGCCAAGGTTACGGTACAATTTCAGAGGTTCGGCATAAAAAAGCTGGTGGAGAAGTTTGCGCAACTGGAGCGGCTCTAAGCGCGCTGAAGCGCAAGCGTTCTTGACGGTAGAACCGTTCTTAAGATTTTTTTTGATTTGAAATTATTTACCACGGAAGGTATATGGCAAACACGAAAACAATCGCAGATAAGACAGAGCGGAAAAAGGTTAAGCGCGCAGCCCGTAAAAAGGCTGCTCCCAAAGCCAAGCGCACACATGCGCGCGGCTCACTGAAGGCAAAAATCAAGAAGTCAGGCAAGGCTCTAGGCAAGCGCTAACGGCATCGCCAACGCGCGTGTTGTACGCGATGACCCCCAAAACAACTCCAACCCGTGGCAAGGGCCTGCGCAGGCAGCTCTTCGCCACCAAATCGATCGACGGGCTGCTGCGGCAATCGGAGCAGCCCGAACAATCCCTGAGAAAAACACTCGGTCCGGTCTCCATCACCGCGCTCGGCATCGGCGCAGTGATTGGCTCTGGCATCTTCACGGTTATTGGCACGGCTATTGCCGGGCAATCGCTCACATCTGCATCGCTGCTGGACACGCCGGTTCTGGATGCCCTGCTGCACCACGCATCGTTGGCTGGCCGACCCGGCGCAGGCCCGGCCATTTCCATTTCGCTCGTACTGGTGGCGCTGGTGTGCGCTTGCACCGGCCTCTGCTATGCCGAGATGGCGTCGATGATTCCCATTGCCGGCAGCGCGTACACATACGCGTACGCCACGCTCGGCGAATTGATTGCGTGGATCATCGGCTGGGATTTAATTCTGGAATACGCATTCTCGAACATGGCCGTCAGCGTCGGCTTCGCAGCGCACATGGTTGACCTAATGGATTGGCTTGGCCTGCATCCTGCCTTGCGCTGGATCACGCCTGCCTACCTGCCCAGCGGCCTGCAAGACTTGCAAGGGCACACCCTTTACACACCCGGATGGCACTTCGGCTTCAACTGGCCTGCGTGCTTGGTTGTACTTCTACTAACAGTGGTGCTGGTGCGCGGCATTCAGGAGTCTGCCCGCACCAACAACAGCATGGTCCTGCTCAAGATCGCCGCAATTCTGCTCTTCATCGCCGTCGGCGCGCATTGGATTCATCCCGCGCACTGGCATCCGTACGCACCCAATGGCTGGCCGGGAATTCTTTCCGGCGGGTCCATAATTTTCTTCACGTACATTGGCTTTGATTCCATCTCCACCGCAGCGGAAGAATGCAAAAATCCCAGGCGGGATATTCCAGTGGGCATTTTGGCAACGCTCGCCATCTGCACATTGCTCTACGTGGGCGTGGCGGTCGTGCTGACGGGCATGGTGCGCTGGCCATTGCTGCTGGACGATGCAGCTCCTGTGGTAAATACGCTGCACCGGATGGAGATGTCTTACCCCAGCCCCTGGCTGCACTGGACCAATCTCATCGTGCTGCTCGGTGCACTACTGGGCATGGTCTCGTCGATTCTGGTATTTCAGATTGGACAGGCGCGCGTCTGGTTCGCCATGGCGCGGGATGGTCTGCTGCCTCGTCTCTTTGGCCGCGTACATCCACGCTTCCGCACGCCTGCAGTAGCCACGTGGGTTGCTGGCTTCCTGGTTGGCATTCCCGCAGGCCTGCTCGACATTGGCACCTTTGCTGACTTGTCCAACATTGGCACACTCTTCGCGTTTGTTCTGGTCGCGCTGGGGGTGCTCATTTTGCGCGTCCGGCAGCCACAGCGTGCGCGCGGATTTCGCTGCCCCGGCGGCCCGCTGCTACCACTTCTTAGCGTATTCTTCTGTGTACTCTTAATGAGCGGCCTGCCTGTACTGACGTGGGTGCGTTTTTTCCTATGGCTGGCTATAGGATTGGTGATTTACTTTTTCTACAGCCGCCATCGCAGTGAATTT
>DAHUZD010000112.1 GCA_027306745.1 Acidobacteriaceae bacterium | reverse complement strand
CTTCTGCGAGCTGCGCGCCCGGCGTAGGATGATTGCAAGCGGAATCCTCCACTCCATGCCTGCACTCTTTGCACTCGCGCTGCCGGTTTTGCACGTACTGCTGGCCGTGGACCTGGCCCTGCTGGCGGCTACGGTGGCCATCGCCCTACGGCTGCTGACGCGCGTGCGCATGACAACTCGCGTTGCCGCCAAGGACGAACCGCGGGAAGACGTGGAGGATTTTGACCCGGAGCCGGAGACCTACACTCGGCCCAGCTTCACGCTGATTCCGCCACAGCCGCCACCGCAACCTCGCAGCCGTCCGCCCGCCGCCGAACAGACTCTATTGCCGCTCAGCGGAGCCATCGAACCCACCCGTCCACACTATGAAGAGCCGCCGCCAGAAGTGCCCGGCTCACCCGTACAGTTTTTTGAGGAGACAGCGCTCGGCGGCATCGTGGCCGATCCGATTGATGGAGCCCCCTTCCAAGCGGGCGAAACGATCCTCGTCTGCCGCTGCGGAGCGGGCTATCACGAAGAGACGGGCGCATGGCTGCGCGAACATCTGGCTGGCAAGTGTGTCCACTGCGGCGTGGCGCATCCGTTGGAGCCGCGCCTGCTGGAACCGCACGCCGAAGGCGCGCTACGCCACTGAAAAAATGGCCGCATCGGGCACAGGGTCTGGATCGCATCCAGCGAAGACGCCAAACTCTCCACGCACAGGATCAACGACCACGGCGACCTGCCACGGCGCGGCGAAGTAGGCATTCTGCGTGGTGCGATCGGTGGCGGAAAGAAAAATTCCATAACCGGGGTGGGAGTGGTACCAGCCGATGATTTGCTGGCCGGGGTTCTGCTGCAATCCCTTCCATATCGCTGGCCAGGCCGCGGCGCGCATCTTGACCTGGGCGATGCTGGCTTCGGCATCTTCCACGGGCAGAGCGGCGGCCAGCACTGTGAATTGAAATCCGCGCGGATCCTGGTAGGCGCGTCCCAAACGAATGCCGGCCTGCTCATGCGTCACCCAGCGGCCCGCGTGTTCGATCATCTGCGCGCGCAGGGAGCGGGGCAGCACCAGAGCGAAGCCTGCCTGATGTGGCGTGGGCGTTGGGGCCGGTGCGGGAGGCTCATCGTGTAGAAACATCTCCAGCGGGCGCGTCTCCAGCGGTTCGTTGCGTTGCAGATCGTTCCATGCCCACGGCGCTGCGGTTTCGCTCTGGCGGTTGAACTCAACCATGCGAGCGCTTCCCTTCACTCCACTGCAACAGTCGATCCGATGAGGGCTGTTGTGGCACAGACTGAAAAAGATCATCGAGAGGAAAAAGCTGCAAATGATGCTGCGCCCAGGCGGCGGCCTCATGGTTGGCCACGCTCTTCCAGTTAAACTGCGCCGGATCGAAGATGAGAATGGAAGCGATGCGCAGCACCAGGCTGTCCAGCTTTTCTGCCGGACTCCACTTGCCCAGGCAAACCATGCGGTTGGGCCAGATGTGTGGATGAAAGATGGGCGAGAGCACCGAGGCCTGCGGCGGCTCTGCCGGATACAGCGCTGGAAACTGAATACGCACGCGCGGCCGCGTGGTGTAGAGCGGCTGGCCGTCTTGCAGGCAAGCCACGCTGCGGCCATGCAATGCCAGCACGTAGACGCTGGGCGGGTCGCCCTCAGCGCGCTCCACAGCGATGCGCTGATGCGTCTGCTCACAGAGCCGCAACAACGCTTCGTGGTCATGACGCAACCGCC
Organism: Acidobacteriaceae bacterium; assembly: GCA_027306745.1. GTDB lineage: Bacteria > Acidobacteriota > Terriglobia > Terriglobales > Acidobacteriaceae > JAJZCX01. The sequence goes on along the minus strand of DAHUZD010000112.1, from coordinate 3,528 downwards.
GCTCTCGCACGGTACTCACGCTGCGCCGCCCTCGACCAAAGGAAAGATTTGCAGCTCTGCGCCATTGGCGATTTCGGCTTCTTCAATTGTTTCGTGATCCAGCAGCACGCGATTGCGCCCCAGATCGCGCAGGATGAAGGAATCCTCTGGCAGCGACCAACGCTGCTGGCACTGCTCCATCAACTCGCCCACGGTCACCGATGACGGCAAGGTAACCTCCGCACGGCGGCTGCGGTCGTACATCGAAAGAAAAATGGAAACGCTCTGCATCTACTCCGCTCCCGCGCGGGCTGGCTGCGCAGTGCGCGCCGGCCTCAGGCAGCCGGGCCGCGGCACGGTCAACACCACGCGCCGAATTCCCTGCTCTGTCTGCACATCCAGTATCGCCTGATGCGGCACTCCCAGGCGATGCAATTTTTCCTGCGCCAGCGCACTGCCGCGTTGCACGGGCTGCGCCAGCCGTGGCAGCCGCAGCGTTGGGCAATTTGGACAGGCCAAGCGCTCACGATGCAGATGGCGCAGCGGCAACAATATGGACTCTGTGCCGCACTGTGCGCACTCCAAACCGGTGACGATCGCCTGCGGCGGCAGCCAGGCAACTGCATCCGGCACCGCACGCAAAATATTTTCCACGCAAAGGGCCGCCGACGTGGACTCCAGCAAAATCTCTGGCGCACTCCACTCTGCATCCGCGGCATGAGCTGCGCAGCGAGGATTCTGCGGAAGTGGCAGCACCTGCATGGCATTCTGCTTCACGTCGATGGAGAGCATCTCGCCCGGATGCAAGCCGCCTGCGCTGCCCAAGGCATCTCGGTGCAGCCAGGCCACGGCTTGCTGCACCAGCAGAGCCGCCGTCCACGCAGCGGGCAACACCGATGCAGCCTGCGGTTGGGTTTGGGCCAGGCGCTGCCCCCCCAACAGACAGGAGCGGCGTTCGTTCATTCGCTGCCACTGGCTGCGCGTCATGGTGCACTCATAGCACGCGCCCGCCAGCGGAGCGTGCAAGCTCACCTGACCCACACTGGCGCTGATGCCTGCGTTGAGCCACGCCACGCCAGCGCGGCGGCATTGACGATTGAGCATCCACCGCGCGCCAATGCTGTCCAGGCAGCCTAGAACAAGGTCATAGCCGCGCAACTCGCCTGCGCCCAAGTCGTAGCCAACGTCCCCTTCGAGCGCGCTGGCTTCCACATCGGGATTGATTTCCATTGCGGCGCGCGCTGCGGCCTGCGCCTTGGCTTGGCCTACGTCGCCTGCGCGAAACAACACGCAGCGGGCGAGGTTGCTCGGCTCTACGCGGTCAAAGTCCACAATGCAGATATGCCCGATGCCGAGCAGCGCCAGATTCTTGATGGCCTCATTGCCCAGCGCGCCCGCGCCCGCCACCAGAATGCGCGCCTGTGCGATGCGATCTTGCCGCCAGCCGGGAATCAACCGTTGCCGTGCGTAGCGATCTGCGCCTGAGAATTCTGCGGCGGTTTCGTGAAATTCAAAGGGAGCTGTCATGCTTCCAGCGGATCAGACAGGCGTCATCATAGGCGGCGCGGCGGGCCGCATCCCGCAGCAGCGCGTAGGCCGAGTTGATCTGCTGGGCCATCTCGCCAGCCCACAAACGCAAGTGCTCCGGCTGGCGGTCGGGATGGAATTTTTCCATCAGCGTGCGATAGGCGCGGCGAATGGTTTGTGGGCTGGCATCACGCGCCACTTCCAGCACGGCGTAGGCATCCGATGCCTGGCCCGGCTCACGCCACAGCACCGCGCCCGGCTGCGCACTCTTCTTGGTGGAAGAGCTGCCGGGGCCGTTGACATCCCGCCATTGCATTTCGCGCATCAAAGTTGCGTGGCTCCTCTTCACGACCATTGTGGCACAGTGCGCGGTCCGGTGGCAGCAAATTTTGCGCTTGAATTAGAAAGAAAAATGGCCTTCGCTCCCTTGAATTGCTGAGCGAAGGCCGTGATGTTGTGATGCGGACCAAGCCGCGACTATTTCAAAAGCCCACAGTGTAGAGCTTCCCTAGTTTTTCACGCGCACGGTGGGAGTGACACTCATACCGGGGCGCAACAGATGATCCTTGTTCTCGTCGGGATTGCTGAAGTCAATGCGCACCGGAATACGCTGAACAACCTTGACGTAATTGCCGGTGGCGTTCTCCGGCGGAAACAGGCTGAGCATGGAGCCAGTGGCTCCGCCAATCTGCGTGATGACGCCGTGGTACTGGCGTCCACCAAAGGCGTCAACCGAAATCACCACCGGCTGGCCGGCGCGCATGTGGCGCAGTTGCGTCTCTTTGAAGTTGGCTGTGACCCAGACATTTTCCAGCGGGATGAGCGTCATCATGGTCTGGCCATCGCTGACGTTCTGGCCAACTTCCACGGTCTTGTTGTTGACGATGCCCGACTCCGGCGCAGTGATGACGGTATAGCTCAGATTGAGGCGCGCCTGCTCCACGGCTGCCTGAGCCTGATGCACCTGTGCGGCGGCCTGATCCGCCTTGGCTTTTTGCACGGTGACCTGACGCGGCCCAGTCTGCGCGGCGTTGTAGTTGGCCTGCGCTTCGGTCAGGCGCTCCTTGGCCTGGCGAACGGCCTGCTGCGCGGCCATCAGATTGGCCTGGGCCTCGGCAAGCTGAGCCTTGCTGGAAGCGGCTGCGGCCACGGTCGCGTCATATTGCTGTTTGGAGATGACATCCTTTTCCACCAGCGGTGTGTACCGTTGCAGATCGAGTTGATCCTTCGTGTTTTCCGCCTCGGCGGCCAGCACCTGCGCCTGCGCTGCATCCAACTGCTTTTCAGATTGCGCCACGCTGGAGAGCGCGCCTCTCACATCCGCATCCGCAGAATGCAATTGCGAATTGGTGTTGATGTCGGTGATGGGCACGGAGACCAACGCCGCCTCATAACTGGCCTGTGCGCTGGCCAGGTTGGCCTCTGCTTGATCGAGCGCGGCCTGAAAATTGCGTGGATCAATCTGCACCAGCACCTGGCCTTTGTCCACACGCTGATTGTCGGTGACGTTGACCTCGGTCACATTGCCCTTGATGCGCGCGCTGATCTGCACCAGCGGGCCGTCAATGCTGGCGTCGTCGGTGTCTTCATAGTAGGTGCTATGCCACCAGAAAAGTGCAGCGCCCACCAGCAGCACGGTAATTACGCTGAAGGCGAGCAGCCGTTTGCGCGAGGAATTTTCCGTTGCCTGCGTTTCTGCCGTTCCATTTCTTACTTCTGCCACGGTGTTCCTCCTCCGAGGATGGTCTTCGATTGCATCTGCGCCACGCCCAATGCGCGCGCCAATGAAAGTTTGGCCAAATTGTGCTGATACAGGCTGGCCACGTAAGCGTCGTTGGCCTGTGCGACAGACGTCAAGGCCTGCGAAACCGCCAGATTGCCGGAGACGCCGGCCTGGAAGCGCTGCTGTGCTTCGCTGAGCGCTTCCTTGGCCAGTTGAAGATTGCTTTCTGAGGCGCTCACCAGCTTGGCTGCGGATTGAATGTCTAGCAGGCTGTCTTCCACATCCGCGCGCACCTGTGC
>DAHUZD010000104.1 GCA_027306745.1 Acidobacteriaceae bacterium | reverse complement strand
CGCGAGATAGAGTATGCGGTATCCGCTTGGATGCGGTGAGAAGACTACACCAAAAACCATGACGACGGAGACTACCAGACTGCCATAGAGGATCAGCGTGCCCAGACTCTCCATGCCAGGTAGATGCGCCATAGCATGACTGTAGAGATCGCGCACCAGTAAAAATACAAGCACGCTGAGCGTTACAACTCCCACATTGTAAGTGACGGCCCACGTGTTGGCCGCTGCCCGATCTGGCAGTATAGACAACAGAGATAGTCCACGCAAGACCACGTAGGCAATATCTGAAAAAAACGCTGTGGATACGAGATACCATTTGAAGATCGAGTATGTCTTGGCACGCTCCCGCTTGCGCACAACAAACACAGTGGCCAGCAACGCAATGGCCTCAACCGCGCTAACAAGTAGGAGATAAACGAGCACAGCACACCCCAGTCTCGACAGGTTATGTCGAAACCGGGGTGGAATGCAAGCTAAATCTGAAAGGTACCGTTACTGAAGCCTTAGTTTGAGCACCATGTGCCCGTACCGCAGTTCGCTCCCGGACCTGCGCTGGCGACGATCATGGTCTGGCTCGCGCTCTGCTTGGTCTTGGCTGAAAGGTAGTGGTCGGCGGCGAATCCGGTGAGGAGCATTCCGAGGGCGAGGGCGCGAACAATGATTTTCATAGAGGTTATTACCTTTCAAGTTGGGAGAAGTGTGTTAGCCAAGGTCGGCCAACAGTATCCACCCTAAGGTAAGTAACCCCTGTATTGATAGTTTTTTCAATACATTACAAAACAATCAAATACTTTATGACCTGTTGTAACAGTAGACAATTTTCGATTGTTCTACATTGGGAAATTACTCATTCGCTATTCCCTACGCAGATTATCGGCATGTAAAGATGGCAAATTCATCACCACTTATCCACAAAATATCCACACAGCCAGCCATTCTACGCCAGATCTTGCTTCAACACACATAAAAATGCAGCGGGTCTGTCCGATTTGGGAAAAGTGGACGGTGCTCAGTGTTTCCCATGTCTCAAAAGCGAGATGTGGGGTATCCATAACCAATCGCCGGCAGCGAAGAATCCAGGCGATCCACGCTGCATCGACCGGGCCGTCACCCTCTGGATTCTTCGTCGCTACGCTTCTCAGAATGACACCTTGTAGTCGGCGTCCGCATTCGCGGACTCTGTTCAGAATGACTCCGCATGTTTTGGGTTTATCATCCCGCCCCCCTCGGCTCCGCTCGGGGCAGGCTGCGTTCCCGCAGGGAACGCAGTGAAGGGACCTGTGGTGGCTTTTGGCGGCGCAAACAAACCGGTGCCGCCCGGGGTTGCGTGGTACCATAGAGAGAGATCAAGATCAGGGTTTTTCCTGCCCAAGTCATTCGAAATCAAACGGTTGCTTCGCATTCGATTGCGGGCAAAATGGCTGGGGATGGACGAATCCGCTGGAGCCGCATGTCCCGGAAAGAATCTGCCGCGAACGAAGCCACGTTGACCCTGGAAGTCCCCATGCAAGAGCCTGCTGAAAAAGCCGCCAGCAACGGCGCCAGCTATACCGGCGACAATATCAAGGTGCTCGAAGGCCTGGAGGCGGTACGCCTGCGCCCGGCCATGTACATTGGCTCAACCGGCGAGATGGGCCTGCACCACCTGGTCTATGAGGTCGTGGACAACTCGGTGGACGAGGCACTGGCCGGCCATGCGACGCACATTGAGGTCACCATCCACATGGATAACTCCGTGACCGTGGTCGATGACGGTCGCGGCATTCCCGTCGATGAGATGACACTGCCCGGTGGTGAACGCCTGCCAGCGGTGCAAGTGGTGCTGACCAAGCTGCATGCAGGCGGAAAGTTTGACTCCTCCAACTACAAGGTCTCCGGAGGATTGCATGGCGTCGGCGTCTCCTGCGTGAACGCGCTGAGCGAGAGCTTCGATGTGGAGATTTGGCGCGACGGGCATACACATGAACAGGATTACGCGCGCGGCATTCCCGTCAGTGGCCTGCGCCAGACCGGCACGACCAAGAAGCGCGGCACCAAAGTGCATTTTCTGCCGGATCGCAGCATCTTCTCCGTAACCGAATACAACTATGACACGCTGGCGCAGCGGCTGCGCGAGTTGGCCTTTTTGAACAAGGGGCTGGAGATTACGCTGACCGATGAGCGCTCCACCGATGCCAAGACGGGCGAAGCGCGGCGCACGGAGTTCAAATACTCCGGCGGCATCTCAGAGTTCATCAAGCACTTGAACCGCGGCAAACAAACGCGGCACGACAAGCCGATTGCCATGGAAGCTGAGCGCGACGGCGTGGTGCTGGAGATTGCGCTGCAATACAACGACAGCTACTCAGAGACGGTCTTCAGCTTTGCCAACAACATCAATACGGTCGATGGCGGCTCGCATTTGTCGGGCTTTCGCACGGCACTGACGCGCACCATCAACAGCGCCGGGCAGCAGTTGGGCTTGTTTAAGGATTTGAAAGAAAATCTCTCTGGCGACGATGTGCGCGAGGGGTTGGTAGCTGTGGTCAGCGTGAAGCTGCCGCAGCCGCAGTTTGAAGGCCAGACCAAGGGCAAGCTGAACTCCGACATCGCCGGCGTGGTGCAGGCTTTTGTGAACGAGCGGCTGGGCATGTTCCTGGAGCAAAATCCACCTGTGTCGAGGCGCATTATCAACAAGGCGATTGAAGCCGCACGCGCGCGTGAGGCAGCCCGCAAGGCCCGCGATCTGACGCGGCGCCAGGGCGCACTCGACGGCGGCGGCTTGCCGGGCAAGCTGGCCGATTGCAGCGAGCGCAACCCAGAACGCTGCGAGCTGTATCTGGTCGAGGGCGAATCCGCAGGCGGCACGGCCAAGCAGGGACGCGACCGACGCTATCAGGCGATACTGCCGCTCAAGGGAAAAATTCTCAACGTTGAGAAGGCCCGCTATGACAAGATGCTGGGCCATGAAGAAATTCGCGCCATGATTACGGCGCTCGGCTGCGGCATCGGCAAGGATGACTTCGATGTCTCCAAGCTGCGCTACGGCAAGCTGATTCTGATGACCGACGCCGATGTGGACGGTTCGCACATCCGCACGTTGTTGCTGACTTTCTTCTTCCGTCACATGACAGAGTTGATCAAGCGCGGCCATGTCTACATTGCGCAGCCGCCGCTGTATCGCATCAAAAAAGGCAAGTTTGAGCAATACATCAAGGACGACCGCGAGTTCGTTCGCGTCATGGTGAAGCGCGCCTCCGATGGCATGACCATCCGGCACGGCGAGAGCGCCAGCAAGCTGGAAGGCGCTGCGCTGACCAAATTCATGACGCAGTTGAATGAATACCTGGGCTACTTTGACAAGGTGGACAAACGCCTGCGCAACGAACAGGTCACTTCCCTGCTGGCCAAGCTGGAACTGGCCAAGCGCGCCGACTTCGAAGGCCAGGCTGGCAAGGCTCCCGAAAAGATTGAGCAATTGCACGCAGAGTTGGGCAAGATGGCCAAGCAGTATCAGTTCAAGGCCGTGCGCGCGCCTGCCTTTGATGAGGAGCATCAAACGTTCTCGCTCAGCTTTACGGACGCGCAGGGCGCAGAGCGACGCATTGACTGGACGCTGGCCTCCTCGCCGGAGTACCGGCAGATGATGGCGAAGTATGCGCAGATCCAATCGCAATTGGAGCCGCCATTTCTGATCGAGTACGTGGCAAAATCCAACGCTGCCGCGGATGCAGAGGAAAGCGAAGCTGCCGATGCCGATACGGAGACACCCACGGCCAAGCCCACAGCCAAACGCAGCGCGCGCGGCCCGCAAGAGCCGGTGGAAAAATCCACGCCCCACGAACTGTTTGAATACGTCATCGAACAGGGCCGGCGCGATTATCAGGTGCAGCGCTACAACGGCTTGGGCGAGATGACCAGTACGCAGCTTTGGGAGACAACCATGGACCCGGAGCGGCGCACACTCCTGCAGGTTCGTTTGGAAGACATCGCCGAAACAGAACAGATCTTCTCCACTTTGATGGGCGAAGACGTTGAGGCGCGTCGCAAATTTATTGAAGAAAATGCGTTGGATGTAAAGAATCTGGACATCTAAACGGTCTCACCAGATTCTGGTACGGCAGCGTGTGGAGATTGCTCCCGATGAAAGACAGCAAAGCCCCTGCAAGCAGGGCTGCATCCCGTAAGCATACGCACAGGGTCACCCTGCGTGATGTGGCTGAGCATTTGGGCCTCTCACAGACAACTGTTTCATTTGTTTTGAACAACTCACCGCTGGCCAGCACTATCGCCAAGCAGACGCAGGAGCGCATCTGGGAGGCGGCACGCGAACTGCAATACCGCCCCAATATTTTTGCGCGCTATCTGCACACCAAACGCACATACAGCGTGGCTGTATTGGTGCCGGATATTGGAGACGAATATTCTTCGGTGCTTATCAGCGGCATCGAACGTCACTTGGCTGACAGCGGATTCATCTACATGGTGCTAAGCCACCGTGGCGTCCCAGAAAAAGTACAGAACCTTCCTAACACGCTGATGGATCGCGCGGTCGAAGGACTGATTGCCATCAACACGCCGCTGGACAGTCCACTTTCCATGCCGGTCGTGGCTA
>DAHUZD010000097.1 GCA_027306745.1 Acidobacteriaceae bacterium | reverse complement strand
CTACGCCCATACCCACGGCATTGACCGGGAGGAGATTCGTGACTGGAAGTGGCCGCTCTAACGCGCAGACAGCAGCCGCACAAGCGCGGATGCCCGTGCTGGTTTTGAACGGTGGCTCGTCGTCCATCAAGTTTTCACTCTTTGACGCAGCGGGCGCACTCACGCTGCTCTATGAGGGCGAGGCCAGCGGCATTCACACGCCCGCCGCGCGCATGGCGTTCTTCGACCGAAGCAACAGCAATCACACGGCACACGCCGCTGCGCAGCCACTGCAACCGCCGCAGACATTTTCCGATGCCGTGCAGCAGATCGCCGCACTGCTGGCGCAGCCGGGAATGCCGCGACCAGTGGCCGTGGGCCATCGCGTGGTGCATGGCGGCCCCAGCCTCGTCGCGCATCAGTGGGTCACGCCTGCGGTGCTCACGCAAATCGAGCAGGCCGTCACGCTCGCACCACTGCATCAGCCCATCGCGCTGGAGATTCTGCATCTGGCCCTGCGCATCTTCGCTGACATGCCCCACTTCGCTTGCTTCGACACGGCCTTCCATCAAACCATGCCGCCCGCGTCGTACACCTATCCGCTGCCCGCCGAACTCCGCACGCACGGTGTGCGTCGCTACGGCTTCCACGGCATCTCATTTGAGTCCATCGTGCAGCAGTTTGAGGATGGTCGCGTCCCACTCGTCGAGGGATCCGCTCCCATCCCGAGGCGCATGATCGTTGCGCATCTGGGCAGCGGCGTCAGCATTACCGCCCTGCGCGATGGCCAATCCATCGACACCACCATGGGACTGACGCCCTGCGGCGGCATGTTGATGGGCACGCGCCCCGGCGACCTCGATCCCGGCTTGGTCTTCTATCTTTTGCGCCAACAGCCGGGCAGCGCTGCTGACGCTGCGAACGCCGTCGAGCGCCTGCTCAACAAAGGCTCCGGCCTGCTTGCGCTCTCTGGCACCTCGAATGACATGCGTCTGCTGCGTGCTGCTGTGGATCAAGGCGATCCGCAAGCCGCCCTGGCGATTCAGGTTTTTGTTGAGCGCGCGCAAAAGACCATCGGCGGTTACTTTGCCCTGCTCGGCGGTCTGGACGCACTGGTCTTCACCGCGGGTATCGGCGAGCATGATGCACGTACGCGCGCGGAGATCTGCCGCACGCTCGGCTGCATGGGCATCCAGTTGGATGAGGAAAGCAACGCCGCCGCTGCGCCCAAGGCGCGCCGCATCAGCTCGGCTGGCTCCAGCGTGGCCGTCTATGTTTTGCCTGCGGAAGAAGATCGCACCATCGCCGCACACACTGCCCGCAGTCTGCGTTCCGACATTGCCGCCGCGGCCTCCGCCATCCCTGCCGCGCAGACAACCTGCTAGGCTGGGGGCATGGCTCCGCTCTCGCATTTTGACGATGCTGGCCGCGCGCGCATGGTCGATGTCAGCGGCAAACAGGCAACCCGCCGTGAGGCCGCAGCCTCGGCCTTTGTCGCGCTCAGCGCCGAGGTGCTCGCCGCGCTTCCCAACAACCCCAACGGCAATCCGCTGGAGGTTGCGCGCATCGCTGGCATTCAGGCAGCCAAGCGCACCAGCGATCTGATCCCGCTCTGCCACCCGCTGCCGCTCAGCTTTGTCGATGTCACGGCGCAAGTCCAGCCCGGCGGAGTCGCATTGCGCTCCACCGCCGCCACCACCGCGGGCACCGGCGTGGAGATGGAAGCGCTCACCGCCGTCACCATCGCCGCGCTCACCATTTACGACATGTGCAAGGCGCTCGACAAAGGCATTGTGATCCGGGATGTGCAGTTGGAAAGTAAGTCCGGCGGCAAAAGCGGCGACTATCAGCGGGATTGAATCGCTCGCATGCGAAGAGTCCTTCTGAGGAAACACAAGGCATCCAATTTCACCCTGTGATCCCGAATCGTACCTTCACAACATCCATTCCCTATGGCGAGTCATTCTGAGGAGCGCAGCGACAGCCTGCCCTGAGCAAGCCGCAGGGAGAAATCTCTGGCTGAACACAATTCAGCGCTTCCAGCTCTTGCGCAGCACGCGCACCAGCGCCAGCGCGTTGGCCAGAAT
>DAHUZD010000071.1 GCA_027306745.1 Acidobacteriaceae bacterium | reverse complement strand
TGCTCGGCATCCAATGCTTCCGCCGGGCAAACGTCGCTGACCTTGGCCATCTCCTCTTGCCACCAGTGGTCGCGCCCGGCGCGCATGTTCACTGCGCTGCCCGTGCGACGATAGACGATCACGCTGCGCACGTTGGGGCACCGTTCCATCGCCTCATCCACCGTGGCCTTCAGGCGCACCTCGCCGCCACGCCGGTAGCTTCCATCCTGCGTGATGACCACGTTGGCCTGCGCATCTCCAATGCGATCTACCAAAGCGCTGGCCGCAAAGCCGCCAAAGATCACCGAATGTACCGCACCGATGCGCGCACAGGCCAGCACGGCAATGGCCAGCTCCGGCGTCATACCCATGTAGATGGCAACGCGGTCGCCTTTTTGCACGCCATGCGCACGCAACATGTTGCTGGCGCGTTGCACTTCGCGGCTCAGCTCGGCAAAGGTGAGCTTGCGCACTTCGCCCGGCTCGCCCTCCCAGAGTATGGCCGCCTTGTCGCCGCGTCCGCGAGCCACTTGCAGATCCAAACAGTTGTAGGCAATGTTCATCGTTCCGCCCACAAACCATTTGGCCCAGGGCGCTTCCCATTGCAGCACCTGCTTCCACGGGGCAAACCAGTGCAGCTCGCGCGCGGCCTCAGCCCAGAAGCCTTCCGGGTCTTGAATCGACCGCTGATAGAGCGCGTCGTATTCGGCGCGGCTGTGGATGTGCGCCTTCGCTGCAAAGGCTGCGGGTGGAGCAAAGACGCGGGTTTCATTGAGAACGGAGTCAAAATTCGCGGTGGCTTGTGTGATTTCGGCCATGTCAAAAAAAATCCTGTTTCCCTGCACGCTCTTCCGGCGCGCAAAAAATTAAATGCTGCGGCTCTGGCAGAATTTCCTACAGGTCACAGTACCGTTTTCCCTGCACAAACGGCAACTCTTTCCTGCCAGATGCAAACTGGCCCGATTCGCGCGATGATGGACTCTGCGCAGGAAAGGCCCATGAGCACCCATCCCTCCACTTCGCAGCCCTCGGGACAGAAACCTGGCGTGCGCCATGCCCAGCCGCCCCTGGAGCCGCACCCGCCGCGCATCGAAGAGCGCGCGCACGTGGCCGCAGGAGCCGAGGCCATCGTCAAAACCATTGAGTTCACACTGGAGCAACCCGGCATGCTGCGCGGCCTGCCAGCCCTGCTGCGCGTCAACCAGTTTGATGGCTTCGATTGCCCCGGCTGCGCCTGGCCCGATCCTGACACGCACCGCAGCATCAACGAATACTGTGAAAACGGGGCCAAGGCCATTGCAGAGGAGGCCACCAGTCAGCGCATCCACGCGGATTTTTTTCATGCTTGGAGCGTCAGTGACCTGTCAAAAAAATCCGATTATTGGCTGAGCCAACAGGGCCGCCTAACCACGCCAATGTTTCTGCCCGCGGGCAGCGACCACTACCAGCCCATCGGCTGGGACGATGCCTTCGCACTGCTGGCCAGCGAGTTGAACACGTTGGCCCACCCGAATGAGGCCATCTTCTATACCTCTGGCCGCACCAGCAATGAAGCGGCGTTTCTCTACCAGCTTTTTGCGCGCGAGTTTGGCACCAACAATCTGCCCGACTGCTCCAACATGTGCCACGAGTCCTCCGGTGCGGCGTTGCTGCCCACCATCGGCGTGGGCAAAGGCACGGTCAAGCTGCACGACTTCGAACTAGCCGACACAATTCTCATCCTGGGCCAGAACCCCGGCACGAATCACCCACGCATGTTGACGCATCTGCAAGCCGCAGCGCGACGCGGAGCCACCATCATCAGCATCAACCCGCTGCGCGAAGCTGGCCTGGAACGCTTTGTCTTTCCGCAGGAGCCGCTCCATCTGCTGGGACGCGGCACTCCCATCGCCAGCCGCTTTGTGCAGGTGCGCATCAATGGCGACCTTGCGCTACTCAAAGGCATCATCCGCTGCATTTTGGAGGAGGAAGAGCGCCGCCCCGGCCAAGTGCTGCACCACGAATTCCTGCGCCAGCACACGCATGGCTTTGCAGAGTTCCGCGAGCAGGCGCTCGCTGTTCCTTGGAACGAGATCGAAGCCTTCAGCGGCCTGCCGCGCGCGGAGATCGAATCGATCGCGCAGATGCTTCTGCGCTCCAAAGCCATGATCGCCTGCTGGGCCATGGGACTGACGCAGCATAAGAATTCCGTCGCCACGATTCAG
>DAHUZD010000060.1 GCA_027306745.1 Acidobacteriaceae bacterium | reverse complement strand
GTGGAACGCTCCATCGCGGGGCAGGTGGAGTTCTGGGCGCGACTGGGCCGTTCGGTCGAGTTGTTGCTCGAAGGACAGCAAGTATTGAAGCTGTGCCGCAGTGCAGCGCTTCAACCTCTTTCTTCCTGTCTTGCATCGGCGGACACGTCCACGGGCCGAAAGCGCGTGACCGCCTATCTGCAGAGTCAGCCGTTTCCTCACTATCAACCGCATCCCCAGAAACCCGGCTTGCTGGAGCGCATTGACGAAAATGGCACCCGCACTCTGGGACGTTTTGTAAATCGCAAGTTCAAGCCTGTACGGATATCGGCCAAAACTGGGGGAAAAGCCAAAGCCCGGGCAGCTCGGTAATATGCTTGTTTCTGCGCTCGATCAACGTCCCATTATCGTGGCACTCGCCGGGCCAAACGGAGCGGGGAAGACAACGTTCTACTATGCACACCTGCAACCGGCGGGGCTGCGCCTAGTGAATACCGACCTGTTGGCGCGTGAACTGAACATTGGTTCCTACGAAGCTGCAAAGGTGGCTGCTTCCATCCGCCGCGATCTGGTGAGCCAGCGCGAGAGCTTTGTCTTTGAGACCGTCTTCTCTGATCCGGTTGGAGACAAGCTTTCATTTCTTAAAGAGACTGTCCAGGCCGGCTATACCGTCGTGCGTTGTTTTGTCAGGATATCGGGGCCAGAGGCTTCCGAAGAGCGCATAGCGATGCGTGTATCCCAGGGCGGGCATGATGTGTCTTCGGGAAAACTCTATGCACGCTATCCACGTATTTTGCGCAATCTTCAGATGGCGCTGCAGGAATTGCCGCATGTGTGGGTCTTCGACAACGACGATCTCCGAACGCCATTTCGTCTTGTTGTTACCTGCGAAAATGGAAAGATTACAAAGCCGCACCCGTCTGTTCCGGCATGGCTGCGGCCACTGCTTCCATCCCGATAACACGCTGCATCTATCGCCGCGTCCAGTAAGCCAGAGGATGCATTGCTTGCATTTATCGCTGAATGCCATGTCCTAGTGGTGCCAATCAGCACTCAATTTCCGCATAGCCCGTGATCCGGCAGCTATGCAAGACTTCCTACAGCCCGATGTGCACCCACGCGGCGTCGGGGCAACGCTAGTGTGAGCGCTTTTTGGTGGGGCGCAGACATCCTGCCGGGCGCAGACATCCTTCAGCTCAGTTGTATCTTGATGGCGGCTCCGTAGCCATTGGCAACCGGCAAGCCCCAGGGCAAGCGTACATGCAATCCATCGGCGGCCTGATTCCAGTCAATTTTTACGCCGGTTCCAAGCAAGGTGACATTCTGAATTTTTCCAGGGTTGGACTTGCTTGAAAATCCGAGCGACTCAATCAGCGCCGGTCCCTCTGGCCATCCCATGAAGATGGCGTAGATGACATTGTTCGCCTTGTTGCGGGTAAAGCGAACATCCTTGCTACCCAGGGCGCTGATGCTGGCACCATGAAAGGGGCCGCTTGCAATCGTATTCGGACCTTCGCTAGAGACTGTCCATGGCCGCGTTGCGAAGATGACTTCGCCGTTGACCTTCAACCAAGCTGCGATCTCGTTGAGCACGGCGGCCTCTTTGCTGTCGATTGTGCCGTCGGGTTTCCCCGGAACATTTAGTATGAACGTTCCATTTTTGCTGACTGTGTCGACGAGCCAGTGGATGGCATCGCGTGGCGGCAAATATCCGCCAAAGGCTCCTGGGCCATCGTAGAGGCTGCGCCGGTAGTGCCATTCGCCAATGCATGTTTCTGACTGCCATGGATACGGCATGATCTGGCTGGTGAGGCCACGCTCATAATCAGCCACCACAGCTTTGGCCAGTTTGTCAGGAACATTTTTTATGTTCAGCACGGCTTCCATTTTTCCGCGCGTCTTCAAGTTGTGGTTGTAGAAATAGGCGCCAATGTTCATCCCGCCCCATCCCAGCGGCAGAAGGGCGTTGTCAAAATACAGCAAGTCGGGATCGTGCTGATCGATCAGATCACGTGTTCGGTCATAAAAGTTTTTTACGTAGGAGGCATCCGGCAACGCATTTTCAGGATGCTTTACACCATAAAGCCGCTGCGGGTCGAGGCCCTGCCACCACTGGCCGTTGCCTTGCGCCTGAGTTAGCCGTCCGTCATAGGGAAGCCCGGAGAAAGGGCCGGACTTGTCAGCGCCGTGGGAGGTCTGGAACCACCACCAGTTGCGCGCCTGATGGACGGTGACGCCGAAACGCATTCCCTGGCGGCGCGCGGCAGCGGCCCATTCTCCGACAACATCACGATGCGGGCCGTGGCTCATGGCATTCCACGGTTGATGCTTGGAGTTCCACGTGTCGAAGCCATCGTGCTGGTTGGCCAAGGCAATGAACAGGCGCGCGCCAGCATCCTTATAGCGTTGAATCAGAGCTTCAGGTTCCCAGTTGAGCAGTGTCCACTGCGCGCAAAGATCCTTGTAGCCAAATTCGGATGGATGGCCATAGTGCGAGTTTTGGTAAAGGTAGTCCGACGATCCTTCCGTGTACATCAAGCGTGCGTACCAGTCCCCCGCCTCGGGCACACACTGCGGACTCCAGTGCGCCCAGATGCCGAACTTGGCGTCTTGATACCACTCTGGCGCATCATAGTGCAGCAAGGAATCCCATGTAGCCTGATATGGACCGGAGCCATTGAGTCCTCCGATCGGAGCCTGCATCGGCACGCCGTCCCATGACCCGCCGGGCAAATCCGGAGGATTGCCCCAGGCTGAGGCTGTCCAGTCTGCGTCGTTCAGTTTGGTCTCAACAATTTTTCCATTAGCGAGCACGTAGAAAACGCGATCCTTTTCCGGAGTGGCGCAGAACTCTTCGTAGGTCTGGTGCAACGTGTTGAAGTGGGCTGGGGTGATGGGATGCGATTGACCTTTGCCGGGGATGGCTTGAGCAGCGGCGGCGGCTGATATCAACTTGCAAAATTCTCTTCTCTGCATGGTTCCTCTCCTTACAGGTGCTTTATTTCCCGGTTATGCTGGTGGGAATGCAAGGGACGGGTCCATTCTTCTTGCCCTGCATTCTCAGGCGATTTTCTGCCCCATCGTTCCAATAGCCGCAGTCCAGTTCCAAAAAGACAGAGCTGTAGGGAATCGTCAGCGTCGACTTAAGAATCAAGATGCGAAAGAGCTGTGCACTTTGATCGAGTCTGGCGATCAACTCTTCATGCGCAAGCTCCACCACAGATTTGCCCGCAAGCAATTTTGCCAGATCTCTTCGAAGAGCATTCACTCCTGGCGCATCGCTTTCGTTAACCAGCTTCAGCTCAGAATCAAGATAGACTTTGGCGCGAATGTGGTTTGAAGTCTCGATCGAATGGAGAACTGTGTCAAGAATTTCCGTGTGATCCGTGCCCGTGGCGATCGTCTCGATTCCCGGATTCGCCTGGGCTGGGTAAGCGGCATCGGCGATCACAATAAAGTTGCGATGCCCGAACAGCGGCAATATCTGTTCGAAGCGCGTTTCCCATGCGGAGAGTTCACGGCTGGAACTTGGATTCACGATTCACCTCGTCAGGCTGTGGCCCGTAGCGGACCAGCAGATCCTTTCACGTTCACTCCCCAGAATGCGAAGAATGCAACAAATATATAGCAGAGCAGAGGGACAATCATGCTCAGAGCTATGCTCTGTGTGGTTTGATAAACAAGTCCCATGAGAGGCGTGAAGACCGCTCCACCAATAATGGCCATGACCAGCAACGATGCGCCTTCCTTGGTGTGCTCGCCAAGATTGCGGATGCCCAGAGCAAAGATGGTTGGATACATTAGCGACATAAAGAAGCTGGTGAGAAGAATGGAAATCAATCCAGTCCAACCCGGACGAAGAATGCCGACCAGTACGAGGCCAATGTTGGCAAGTGCGAAAGCACCCAACATTCTTTCAGGGCGCAGTTTTTTCATCATGTAGCTGGACGCAAACCGGCCGATCCCGAAGGCCGCAAGCGTTGCAGTCAACAAGTAGCCTGCGAGCTTTTCCGGGGCGTGCGTAAAATCCTGCGCGTACTGGATGAAGTAACTCCAAGTTCCTACCTGTGCGCCCTCATAGCAAAACTGGGCGATTACGGCTAAGAGGAAGCCCGGATGGCTGAGCAGAGCCAGATAGCCGCCTGAGCTGTTTTGGCCTGCGTGCTGGGAATCTCCTGCAACGATAGGGAAGCGCGCCCGAAAAATGAACATGGCCCATATCAAAACAATCAATCCTAAAAACATATACGGCGCGAGTACGCGGGCAGTCTCATGTTGGAGAAATGAACCGTAGATGCCACGCGCCTTCATGCCGGCGATTTCGCCTGGACTGGGTTCGATGCCAGAAAAAATAAATACTGTTCCAATCCATGCGCCAGCGATGGAACCCAGCGGGTTGAATGCTTGGGAGAAGTTTAGTCTGCGCACTGAGGACCCAGGATCGCCCATCAGCGTGATGAGCGCATTGGAACCTGTTTCCAGAAATCCCAATCCACTGGCAATTACGAAAAGAGCCAGAAGAAAGAGCGGGTAGCTCCGCGCAGAGGCTGCTGGATAGAAGAGAAACGTGCCGCAGGCGTAGAGCATCAGGCCAGTCATCAATCCAGTTTTGTATCCAAACCTGCGCATGGTGAGTGCTGCCGGAATGGCGAAGATAAAGTAGCCAAGATAAAAGGCGGATTGAACCAGGCCAGCCTCCAGCCGGTTCAGCTCGAATGACTTCATAAACTGGCGAATCAGAACGTCATTCAAGTTGTTTGGAATGGCCCACAGAAAGAACAAGCCAGTCACCAGAAAGAAGGCGATTCTTCCATGGCTGGGCAAGAGCGGCGCATGGGAGAACTTCGACGAGGCTGAATCTGTAGTCGTGGCCTGCATAATCTAATCCGAAGTCGGACAAACTGCGACTTTGCCGCATTGCCCGGAGGCCATCAATGCATACGCTTCGCTTGTCTTGGCCAAAGGGAAGCGGTGGGTCACAATTTGTTCGGGGTGCAGATTCCATCGAACCAGCCGCTCCACCAACTCCTCCATCAACCAAGTGGATGTGACCCAGGATCCGAGGATTGTTTTTTGATCGTGGATGATATCGGGAGATGGGTTGAAGGAAACCGAACCGCCTTCACCGACCATGGCGATCTTTCCCCATTTGCGGGTTGCACGAATCGCAGTCGCGCGCGCCTCAGCGTTGCCAGAGCAATCGATGGCCCGTTCAACACCATGGCCTCCGGTCTGGTCCAGCACTTCGCTCACGTTGTTTGGCCCAGAGGCGAGCACAGCATCGAAAAGTTCAAGCTTCCGGGCCAGATGGAGACGCTCTGGAGAAATATCGATGCCAAGAATTTTTTCTGCACCCAGTTTGCGACCAAGCGCGGCGGCAGCCAGACCCACGGGGCCTAAACCTGTAATCAGAACGGTGTGATTGCCATCGATGCCGATTTTTTGCAGCGCTTCATACACGGTGCCGAAGCCGCATGCCACCTGTGCGCCGTCCAGATAAGTCAGCGAATCCGGCAGATGGATCAGGTCCTTTTCCTCGGCCAAAAGATACTCGGCCATTCCACCATCGCGCTGCCAGCCATAGGCTCGACGGAACTCTGAACTTGTGCAGGAGATCATGTAGCCGCGACGGCAATCGTTGCAGAGTCCGCACCCAGAGATGTGGTAGACAATCGCACGGTCGCCAACTTTGTATCTTCGGCATCCGGGGCCAAGGGCAACGATCCGTCCGGCGGGCTCGTGCCCGGCAATCACCCCCTGATACCCCTCCGGGCCCTTGCCGAGATGCTCGCGGTAGATGGCGCGAATGTCCGACCCGCAAATTGTGGAGGCCCGGACGGCCAGAAGAACTTCACCATGCCCTGGCTTTGGCACCGGCACTTCCCGCAACTCAACGGTGCTGTTTCCCGGCAGATATGCGGCTGCCATTCTCTTGGGACTCGTGCTCACGCTTGCATCCTCCGTATTGTCGCATCCGGCGAAACATTGGCCCGCAGGCGACTTTCATTGCTTGATGGGAACGATGGACGATTTGAAGAACGTTGGCCTGACTTACGGCGGCGTGACGGTGCCATGGATATCCCAAAGATCCTCCCAGGGTTGACCTTCCTTCCACAGGAAGACCTGGCCTTTAATCATGCGGCAATTCTTGTCAATGCCTTCGATGGCCTTCATATCTTCGCCGCTGAGGGGCGCGCTGATGGTAGCACACAGGTTGCCGAGCAGATTGCGCGGGCTGGACGAGAATGGAATCGGAATCTGTCCCCGCTGGATGGCCCACTTGATGCACACCGCGGCCGGATGTACGCCAAGCCGTTCAGCAATGCTGCGGATGACAGGATCCTCCGTTGGCGAAGTATCCTCCGGCGTTCTGTCGCGCTCCGGACGCCCCGGTGATCCGAGCGGGGAATATCCAACGGCCTGAATTCCCTTTGCGGACAAATACTGAAGAAATTCAGTCTGCTGAAAATGCGGATGAATCTCCATTTGGTTGACGGCGGGACGGATGCGCGCATCGCGCAGCAGCAACTCCATCTTCGGAACGGTCATGTTCGAAGCCCCGATGAAACGCACCAACCCGCGATCGACCAGCTCCTCCATTTTTCGCCAAGTTCTCATGTAGTTCTCGTGGATGTAGGGCAGAGCGTGCGGATTCCTCGCCCCCACGTCGCAGCCGGGAGGATGATGATTCGGAAACGGCCAATGCACCAGATAGAGATCAAGATAGCCGACCTGCAAATCGTCCAGAGATTTTTCGCAGGAAGCCACCACATCCTCTTCGCCGTGCTTGTCGTTCCAGAGTTTCGATGTGATCCAAAGTTCTTCACGACGCAGGCCGTCTTGGAACAGCCCCCGGAAGACCCGTCCGATCCAGGCCTCATTGCCGTAGACAGAGGCACAGTCAAAGTGTCGGTAACCAATTTTTGCAGCGTACTGTACCGCTTCGGCGACGGCGTCATGTGAAACATGGTCCGATCCAAAGGTTCCCATGCCAATCGCTGGCATTCTGGCTCCAGCGGCCAAAGTTTTGAAGGGGACATCCGATGGATTGACGGCCATGGCGTGGCTGGGAAATACGGTCATTGGATCTCAATCCTCGATTCACAATTTACGTAAACGATAACTTAAGCGATTCTAACCATAGAATGTGTACAATCATCTGTCAATCCGAGTGATGGAGCGCACGGCTGTTCGGTGGCCCGGCGGTCGCAGAATGAGCGCAAGCCATAGAGCCGAATAGGGGGCTTGCCCCGGTGGCCTTTGGCCGGAATTGGCAGCCGTCTTCGGAGTCAAGCTAAACCATGGTCATCCGCCTGAAAGACATCGCCAACGAACTGGGGATCTCGGTTGTCACCGTATCCAAGGTGCTGCGTGGGCATCCAGATATTGGCGCCGAGACGCGTCAGCGTGTGTTGCAGCGGATGCGCGAGTTGAATTATCAACCGAATCTGGCTGCGCGCTCACTTGTGACGGGCCGGACATCAACGCTGGGTCTGGTGGTTCCGACCTTGTTGTTTCCCTTTTTCGCCTACGTTGCCAATGCCATTTCGACGGAGATCCGCGGCCATGGCTACAACCTTTTCATCTCTTCTTCCAACGAGGATCCAGATTTGGAGGCGCAGGAGATCCGGCAATTGCTGGCAAGACAGGTGGATGTGATCCTGGTGGCATCGTCACAAAAGAAGACGGACTCATTTCTCCTGATGGAAGAGCAGCACCGGCCCTACATTTTGATCGACAGAAGCTTTCATGGGCTTGACGCCAATTTTGTGGGCGTCGACGATGAAATGGTTGGCTGGCTGGCCACGTCTCACTTGATTGAGCAGGGTTGCAGGCGCATCGCGCACATTCGTGGGCCTGAAGTGAGCACCGCGACTGGACGATTGAAAGGATATGAGAAAGCCTTAGACGCGCATGGGTTGAAGTCGCAGCCAGAACATATTATTTCGCTGGGCACATCGGGAGATCACACTGGTGAACGAAGCGGCTATGATGTCACGAAAAAGCTGCTGGCTTCTCGGCACCGTCCGGATGGAATCTTCTGTTTCAATGACCCTGCGGCCTTCGGCGCGATCCGAGCCATTCTGGACAGCGGGCTGCGTATTCCGAAGGATATCGCCGTCATTGGCTGCGGAAATATCGCGCATTCAGATTTTCTTCGTGTGCCGCTGTCCACGGTCGACCAGGAAAGTGAAAGCATCGGCAAAGCCGCAGGCAGCCTGGCCATTGCGTTGGCAGGCAAGAAGACAAAAATAAAGCCGACAAAGAAGCTTGTCACGCCAAGAGTGGTTGTTCGCGCCTCCAGCCTGCGCAATCCGAAATGACCCTGGCCGCTACTGCGCGGTTGGCGATACCGGGAACCGATAGACCTCCACGCTGATCGGTTTGACTGAGAGAGTTGCAGGCACCCCGTCGATTGCGTTCTCCTGCACTGTGACTTGCGGCGATTGGCCGACTTTATTTGCAGCCTGGAGATCGCCGCCTGTCATGCGCCACAGCGTGGCGTTGCCGTTGAGGCGGACGCCATGGATCGTCAGATCAAAATTTTGTGTGGAGCGAGTTGCGTTCACGATAACCAGAGTTAGAAATTTATGGTCTGGGCTGAGTGCAGCCACCATGTCCAGCGGATACGTAGCGCTGCCAGAGCTGGTGTGTGGAAGATCGCCAACGATGTGCTGCGCTGGGGCGGGTTGGGGAGAGTTGCCAGTGAGCGCAACGGGAATGGAGCCAGCGCCGAGGTGCTCGCCGTAGAGCTTGAACAGCAGGCCGTTGGTATTCAGCGTGGCTGCGGTCTGGCTGAGGTCCAGCGTGGAAACTCCCATGGTGAAGGCCGTCATGCGCAGGAAGCTGGTCTGGCGGAGCATTTCATTGAAGACCATGGCGTAGGCCAATGCCAATTGCAAATTAGGCTGGCCGCCGGTGTAGGCGTACTCGTCATTGGACATGAAGATTCCCTTGGCTGCCATTTCCGGGAAACGCTTCTCATACTCCTGCCACTCCTCGCCTTTTAGATGTACGCGATCCGCCGGGCGGCGTACCCACTCAAGCACCGTTTCCTGATCGGGGACATAGCCAGGCTCAAGGCGTCCAACCTTGATTCCCTTTTCCGCGCGCTCGCGATCCCAGCGCACCCCAGCCCGTGTGTACCAGTGCTCGGTGATTCCATCAAAACTGCCCCAGTCGTTTTTGAGAAAGCCACAGGTCCAATCCGCGCCCGAGCACAGGCCCGCCTGATCGATGGGAATGTGCCAATCGGCCACCACGCCTTCGAGAATCGCTTCTTCCGGCATGGAGCCGGATGCCAGCAGCGTGATGGATGGATCCACCGCTCGCATAGCCTTGGCAAACTCATTGTGCTTGAGCAGGTAATACTTCAGATCGGTGCGGCCAAGTTGCCAGGGACCATACGGCTCATTGCCGATATCCCAGAACTTGACGTGATACGGCGCTGGATGTCCATTGCGCGCGCGCATGGCTCCCATGGGCGTGCTGACGGATCCATTCAT
>DAHUZD010000049.1 GCA_027306745.1 Acidobacteriaceae bacterium | reverse complement strand
CCATTTGGGAAAAGTATCAGATCGGGGCATGGCTCAAGATCAACGATCCAAAGACCGACAAGCCGGCCACGCGCAACATTTACTACGAGAGCAAGGCGGGCAATCCGCCAACCTATGCCTCGCAAGACCCCAATGATGGCGCATCGGTTTACCACGATACCAGCATCCAGGCGTTGCAACGGCGTGGCGTGCGCTTTTTAAGTTGCCACACGGCCACGGAAGCGCAGGCGCGTGCGCTAATCGCCCACAACAAGCTGACGCAAAAGCCGGAGGAAGTGGTGCAAGACCTGCAAAGCCACGCCCTGCCCGGAGTGTTGATTGTGCCGTCGATGGTGGCTGCGATTGCGCTGCTGCAGAGCGAAGGCCACTTCAGCTACATCACCATTTAGCCCGTCAGGAGTTGCACGATGCGAACGTTGCAGCGATGTGCGCCAGCGCTGCTGGCAATCTTTTTCCTTTTGTGCGGAGCGGGGCTGCAAGCGCAGCCTCTCCCCGCACCGTCGCCCACGCCCCCGTGGAGCGCTGGGCACAACAACCCAGCAACCGCGCGCGGCTACAGCTTTTCTGTGGCCGACATCGACAACATCCCTGACCTACACGGCAATCCCGCTGATGCCAGGCTGGTGCTCTTCATCGGCGGCAATCAATTCTTCGTGCTGCCGCAGTTGATTTCCGGCTTTACCGCGCAGCATCCAGAACTGCGCGGACACATTTTTTACGAGACGCTGCCGCCGGGAATTCTGCGCGCACAGATCGCCGCCGACAACACGCTCACGCTTGGCAACTTCACATTGCGTGTCGCACCCGATGTGATGGAGGCTGGCCTACGCGCGCTGCAAGCCATGGAGCTAAAGCAAATCGTCGCCACGCCTGTCGCCTACGCCACCAACGATCTGGCGATACTCGTGCGCGCAGGCAATCCCAAGGGGATTCACTCGCTGCGCGATTTAGGCCGTCCCGATGTGCGCCTCTCCATGCCCAATCCAGCGTGGGAAGGCGTTGCGCGCCAGATTCAAGCCTCTCTGCGCAAAGCAGGCGGCGCGGCGCTGGAACAAAGCGTCTACCAGACCAAGGTGCAGAGCGGCACAACATTTCTGACGCACATCCACCACCGCGAAACGCCGATGCGCATCCTTGCCGACCAGTCCGATGCGGGCGTGGTCTGGGCCTCGGAAGCGAAGTTCCAAGAGAGCATCGGTAATCCGCTCGTTGGCATAGCAATCCCCGCAGCACAGAACACCACGGCCATTTATGCGGCAGCGGTCGTGCGCAATGCCACACATGCACAGGCGGCGCAGGCGTGGATTGCTTACTTGCAATCCCCGCAAGCGCAGGCCATCTATCGCAGCTATGGCTTTCAACCCTACACGCCCGCTGCGCCAATGGAGCACTGATGCGCACGCGAACGTGGGTTTCCATTGCCGTTGCGGTTGCTATGTTGTATGTGCTCACACTGGCTCTGGGCCTGGGCGGTTGGCATTGGCTACGCAGCTTGCATCGCTCGCAGCGCGTCGTCTGGCAGGCATGGCAGTTGCCCAGCATGCAAAACATTCCCGGCGGCGCGCGCGGAGCCAGCATCCGCTATGGAAAAGAACTCTTCCACGACACGCCAGCTCTGGCCCCTGCCTATGTTGGCGACAAGCTGACGTGCAGCAACTGCCACATCGCGGATGGCGTTGCACCATACGCTGCGCCGCTGGTGGGCACGTCGCAGACCTTCCCAAAATTCAGCAAACGCGCCGGACGCTCCATTACATTGGAGGACAGAATCGAAGAGTGCTTTGCACGCAGTGAAAATGGCCGTCCGCTTCCCTACAACAGCCGCGAGATGCACGCGTTGGTGGACTACATTGGCTGGCTTTCAGAACCCAGGCCGCAATATCTGCCTTTTGTTGGGCGCGGCTTGGTTGTGCTGCCAAAGCTGACGCCCGATCCAGCACGCGGCGCGCAAATCTACGCCACGCAATGCGCGGGCTGCCATGGCGCGAACGGCGCGGGCAGCCGTCCGCTCTTTCCGCCGCTCTGGGGGCCGGACGCATTCAACGACGGCGCCGGCATGAACCGCATCACCAAGATGGCCGCCTTTGTGCAGGCCAACATGCCACAAAACCGCAAGGGCACACTCTCTGCGCAAGAGGCCCTCGACGTCTCCGCCTACATCCACGCGCAGCCGCGCCCGGCCTTCAATCCCGCTTACGCCCAGTACTAATTAAAACGAAAGCGACACCTGCGCTGTGTACATGCGCGGTGGAATGTAGTGTGTGCCGCTGAAGGTGGACAAAAAGTTGTACATGGCCACCTTGTTGGTGAAGTTGGTGGCCGTCAGGCGCGCGTTGACTTGGAAGCGGCGCGCACGCAGCAGATTGTCCCAACCAGCGGTCGCGTCGAAGATGGTTCTCGGCTGCACGCGGGGCGGGTTCTTGTCGTTGTTCTCCGTGCCCGCCCTGGGAATGTAGAGCAGCTTGGACTGCAACTGCCCCGGCAGGCAGCTCGTCAGCGGCCCGCTCAGCGTGGCGCGCACGCCGTTGCAACTCAGCTCCGCCTGCTGCTGTTGGTCCGGCGTCAGATACGTCAAATCCACTGGCTGCGTGGGGCTGACTCCAAACGGCGCATTGCCTGCCACCAGTCCGCTCTCATACGTCCAATCCAACCCAGCCCACGGCCCGTGCGCGCGCGGTTGATACTGCAAATGCGTTGTTTGCTGAAAGGCTTGATCGTGATCGATGCGGAAGGGCTGCGTGGAGGTTTCCAAGCTCGGATCATTGAAGATGATGCCGCCGACCTCCGGGCCAAAGAAGCGCGAACGCGCATGGCCCAGCACGGAGTAGGCGCTGAGTCCATGGTTCTTCGGCATGGTGATGGTCACCGCAGCGCCGTCAATCTTCGACTTGCGCCACTGAATTGGAAAGGTCAGCGGCGTGTTCAGAAGAACGTCAAAGTCGTAGTCGCGCTGGGTAAACTTCCAAAAGTATTGTGCATCGATGACCAGATAACGACCAAAGCCTTGCTCAATTCCAGCATTGAACTGGTTGCGCGAAGCAGGCACCAGTGGGCTTTGCCCGTAGGCTCCCAAGTTGTTGGCCAGCCCGCCATTGCCGGTGTAGCTGGAGAGAATCAAATTCTCGTTGTACGGCGTTGGCATCAAGCGCGCATAGCCCAAGCGCAGCTTGGTTCCCGTCTTGGCCACGCTGTAGGTGCCGCCGACGCGCGGCTCCAACATATAGCGGCTGGTCAGGCCGTTATAGTTATCGCCACGCACGCCCAGCAGCAACGATAGGCTCTTCAGGTTAATCGTGTCCTCGGCGTAGAGCGCTTCTTCCTTGATGACTGTGTGTCCTTGAAAGTGAAAGGGTACGCCGTTGCGCGTCAGGTCATATTGCAGCAGGCCTGGCTGAAAATTCGGGTTGGCCGTGTAGCCAGCCGCTGCGCACTGATTGGGATTTGTGTACGCATCTCCAGCCACCGGGCCGCCGTTCGCAGTCAAACAAACAGGATTGAAAGCCGGGCTGGTGATGCCGAATTGAAATTCTTCATTCAGAAATGTTTGATAGATGTCCGTGCCGATCTTCACATTGTTCACGCCCTTGGTGTAGGCGTAATCGACCTTGAAGCCGAGATTGCGCAACATGCGATCTTGCTGCATCGTCGCTGGCTGGTCGGCAAACTTGTTGCCGCTGGGGTAGTAGTGCACATTGTCTTGCCGCAGGTAGGGGTTCACCGTCAGCAGCGAATTGGAACCGAACAGGTGCGCCCAAAACGGCGATACATCGTACGTAAAAATCTCAGAGCGTTGATCCTGCCCGGCAGTCTGCTGATCGTATTGGTTGGGATTCTGGAACCAGGAGCGGGCCAGAATCAGATTCGTGTGCAGCGTGTCCTGCATGCGCGGGTTGTAGTCCACGCGATCAAAAAAGTTTTCATTGTTGCCGTGCGCGTGCATCACGGAGTACTCAGGTGCATCGAGAAATCTGCCGGAGTTCACTCCATCGAAGGAAGTAAAGTTGCCCGAACGTTGCGAGCCGCGCGCGTAATCGCTATTGAAAGTCGTAGTGCCAAAAGAGCCATAGGCCAGGGAAGCATTGCCCTCCCCATGCGGATTGCCCAAGCCAGAGCGTGTCGTTGTCACCGCGACGATGCTGGCCTTGTCGCCATACTCAGGCGGAATCACTCCGTCGATCACCTGCAACGACTGCACATCATTCGCTGAAATTTCATTGGAAAAAATGCGGCTCTGCTGGTCGGAGATGGGCTGGCCATCCACGCTGAAGGTGGTGTCGGAGTGTTCGCCGAGCGGATGAAACATGCCGTCGGAGTCGGCGGCGATGCCGGGGCTGGCCATGGTGATGGCCGAGCTGAGGCCGGAGTTAGTCGAGTCCTGCGGAAGCTTGGCGATCAGCGAACGGTCAATGTCCGTATGCGCCGCCGGGTTGGAGTAGAGCAGGTCGTTGCGGTCGCCGTTGACCTCCACCGTGGTGCTGGAGTTGGCCAGTTGCAGCGTAATCTCCTGCGTGATGGGCAAAGGCGAGTTGATGTCTGCGTCAAAGGAGTAGGGCGCAAAACCATCCTGAGTCACATTGATGTGATAGTGGCTCGCGGGCAGATTGCTGAAGCTGAACTGGCCCTGCGCGTCGGTCGTCGCCGTCTTCACATACCCGGAGACAAAGTCGTGAATCGTTGCCGTCGCGCCGGGGATGACCGCTCCTGTTGGGTCTTTCACAATGCCATCCACGGCACCGGCCACGCCGAGCGACTGTGCCAGCGCGGCGGTGGAGATCAATAACATAATGCTGCAAATTGCCATGCAGCCTTTGCGGACGATGCCGCACCAAAACGCCATGAAACTCTCCTGTGAGGTATAGAAGAAGGGAAACAATCGCCGCAGCGGCTCAGCGAAAATCTCTGCCGGGCGTTGCCGAGCGATTGCGGACGAAGTCTCTAGACGAATAGCGCTGGCGGAGGGCGGATGGAAAGGTCAAAGCTCCACACATGGTGGTAACGGTGGAGCGGCGTAGCCTGAACGGATTCAGAAACAGCCTGTGTGACGGTCTGCATCGCATGGCTGGCCGCAGGCATGGCCGGGTGCAGCGCGATGCAGATGGGGCAGTGGTCGGGGCCGCTCTGCGAGCCGGGGGCGTGGAAGTGGCAGGCTTGTGTTGTCGCTGCCAACAGCACCACAGCGATGCATGCCGCTGCGCAACCGCGCAGCAAAAAGCGCAGCCAGCCCGTGTATTTCGCCCGAAATTGGCTTGAAAATTGCATCCGACCGCCTAGCTTGATCCTAGCACGCAGCCCGGCTACAGCTCGTGCCGAGAGCGCGCCGGAACGGCTTGTAAACCCGGCTCCATCCGTGCCGCACCCGCGGCCTGTACGCCGTTACGTGTGGAGTTTTTCACCGCATACATCGCTGTATCGGCTGCTCGAATCACCTCATGCAGGCTGCGGCCATCCTCGGGCGCGCAGGCTACGCCAAAGCTGGCCCCCAGGCGAACCGCCAGACCAGACTCTGCCAGAAAGCTGGTCTTCTGGATCATCTCCAGCAGTAGCCGGGCTGTGTTGATGCAAGACTCTTTACCCATATTCGGCAACAGGATGACAAACTCATCGCCGCCATAGCGAAAGGCCGAGCCGAGCGGCCCAATGTTGTTGCGGATCAGCGCGGCCACCTCCGCCAGAAGCTGGCTGCCCTGCAGATGGCCGTGAGTGTCATTCACTTCTTTGAAGTGATCGAGATCGAGAAAGATCAACCCGACGGGCTGGTGTTTCTTCGCGCAACGCTCCAGCGCCGAATCCAACATGGCGTACATGTGTCGCGCGTTATACAGGCCGGTGCAGTCGTCGGTGATGGTCAACCGTTGCACCTGTTCGAGCACGCGCGCATTTTGTATCGCAATGGCGGCGTAGTCGCAGAGTGCCTGCAACAGAAAAATCTGCTGCGGCCGCAGTTCTTCCATCTTGCAGTTCACCAGTTGGATGACGCCCTGGGTGTGGCCGCGCGCGCGCAACGGCAGGCAGACCATGCTCTCTGCCGCGCGCTTGCCATTGCCGGCGGAGCTGGCGTCGGCCAGGTAGCGCGCATCCTGCTGCGGGTTGTTCAGAATCAGCGGCTCGCCATGCAGAGCCACCCATCCGGCTACGCCTTCGCCAACAGGGATGCGCTTGTGCACCAGCGTCTCTTCCGCTCCGGCGGCAAAAACGAGCTGCTGCGTCTCTTCATCCAGCGTCAGCAGCGACCAGCTTTCCGGCAAAAATGCCTGCGACATTTGCTGCATGATGCCGCTCAGCACCTGATCGAGATCCAAAGAAGCCGTCAGCGTGCGCGCCACCTCATGCAGCACTTGCAGCTCGCGGTGCTGTTGCTGATGCGGATCGGGAAATTGAATGTGTTTGGTCACTCGAGCCTGCTTGCACCCCTACGCCTCCACTTGCGCGCTAGCCTACTGTACCGCAGCCCGGAATCCCGCGCTATCCAGTCCAGACGGGTCCAGAAAATTTTTCGCGGAATAATTCCAGCGTGGGAAGCCTTCCCTATCCGCCGATGTGGACCATGCTGCGTGAGGGCTTCAAAAATCCAGGCTCGCCAATGTGGTGGCGTTCCTCTTTGTGCGCCACCACACGCTGGATGGTCGCCGCCAGATCAACATCGCTACCGCCCCGGCGCAGCACGCCGTACAGATCGTGGTCCGTTTGGGAAAACAGGCAGGTACGGATTTTTCCGTCTGAGGTGAGCCGCACGCGGCTGCAATGGCCGCAAAACGGATGTGAGACCGGAGCAATGATGCCAATCTCTCCCACGCCATCGTCAAAGGTGTAGCGGCGCGCTGTCTCGCTCAACGCCTGCGGCGGCAACGGCACCACAGGCCGAAAGGTATTCAACGCAGCGAGAATCTCTTCCATGCGCACGACCACCTCTGGCGACCAGCGGCGGTCTTCCTCCAGCGGCATGAACTCAATAAAACGCACCACCACGCCCTCCTCGCGGGAGAACTTGGCAAAGGGGACGATCTGATCCTCATTGAAGCCACGCAGCAGAACGCAGTTGACCTTCACTGGCGCCAAACCGACGCGCTTAGCCGCGCGAATGCCCGCCAGCACGCGGTCGTATCCGTCTTCAATGCGAGTGATGCGCGCAAACTTGGCGCGATCTACGGCATCCATGCTCACCGTAATGCGGTGCAAACCCGCATCCTTCATGGGTTGGGCCAGCTCTGCCAGTAAATGCCCATTGGTGGTCAGCGCAATATCCAGCGCGTGGCCCGCGCCAACGGCCAGCGGCTGGCCCTCGGCGGAAAAGGCCGTGCGATAGTTCGCCAGTTCGCGGATCATGCCTGTCAATCCACTGCGCAGCAACGGCTCGCCGCCCGTCAGGCGCACCTTCTCAATGCCCAGCGCCACAAAGGCGCGCGTCAGGCGCAGATAGTCAGGGATGGGAAGCTCCGCATACTGCGCGCCCTGTTCGCCGGTGCGGCAATAAACGCATTTGTAGTTGCAGCGGTCGGTGACGGAGATGCGCAGGTCCGTAATCGCGCGGCCAAAACGGTCGCGTAGGCGCGTGGCCGAAGGCGATTCTGACTGGGGAAGGATGTTCGGTGCTGGCGAAATGGAAGGCTGAGTTGCTGTCATCTCCATCCGCCCTTAACACGGTTGCCGGGGGACCTGATGGATGCCCGGACAATTTTGGTGGAGCTAAGCGGGATCGAACCGCTGACCTCCTCGTTGCGAACGAGGCGCTCTCCCAGCTGAGCTATAGCCCCACAAGTGGGAACGGCTTCGGCTATTTTATAACGATTCGCGTCTTCTGTGCGCGCTCCGGAGAACAGAGCGCAGCCACCC
>DAHUZD010000041.1 GCA_027306745.1 Acidobacteriaceae bacterium | reverse complement strand
GCTGCTGCGTCACATCTTTGCCGTAGAACTGCGCCACTCCCAACGACTGTTGGGCAAAGAAGTCACAGCCTATGAGGCGATTCCCATGGAATCCATGGCCAGCTTGTTTGCCGCACATACACAGGCCGTGGAGAATCTGCGGGCCTTCATTGCGCAGACCAGCGAGGCCTCGTTGCGGGAAACCCTGACCATCTCCACACTTTCAGCAGGCACGCTGCATGCCTCCAGGCTCAAGCTTGTCGTTCATATTCTGCTGCATTCGATCCGCCACTGGGCGCAGTTGAGCACACATCTGCGCGCGCACGACTACAAAACGGAATGGGCCAAAGACTTTTTAATGTCCGAGGCTATGGAATAGCTGCCCATCGTTTCTGGATCGCCTCTGGCCCTGCTGGCTTACAACCCGCAGAATCCCGGAAAACCCTTGAAAAGGCGGTGGAAAAGAAAGTGAAAAATTCACTTGCCAATTCGCTTTTTTTTCGCTAGCATGATTCCGTTATGGCAATTACGCGCAGGCAAAAAGAAGTCCTCGACTTTATCCGCAACTTCGTAGAGCGCTGCGGCTACTCGCCGTCTTTCGACGAAATTGCGCGCGGCTTGGAGCTGAGCTCCCTGGCCACTGTGCACAAGCACATCAGCAATCTGGAGAAAAAAGGGCTGCTGCGACGTGCGCACAATCGCAGCCGCTCCATTGACGTACTGCCTGCACAGAGTCCGCGCGCACGAACGAATGCGCAGTGGCCGCTGTTGGGCCGCATTGCAGCAGGTCGGCCTGTCGAGGCCGTTGAAAACCGCGAAATAATCTCGCTGGACGACATCCTGGGCGACAAGAGCGTTTATGCGCTGGAGGTTCGCGGAGAATCCATGCGCGACGAGCACATTGTCGATGGAGACATCGTGCTGGTGGAACAGACCCAGACGGCCCGCCAAGGAGAGATCGTTGTGGCGCTGGTGGATGGCTCTGAGGCCACGCTGAAGCGTTACTACATTGAGGGCGATCGAGTGCGCTTGCAGCCGTCGAATGCTGAGATGCAGCCGATTTATGCTCCCGCCGCCAATGTCGCCATACAAGGCCGAGTGCTGGCCATATTGCGGAAGTGCGCCTAAAGCAGAATTTCATTCCATTGTGCAAAGCCGATTGGCGCGAGCAATGGGCTTTGCGTAGCCAAAAATCTCTTCTATCAAAATCTCTTCTATCAAGGCAAAGGCCGCAGTGGGAACCCCACCGCGGCCAATTTTTTGCCTCAATTGATTTGCTTTAGTCGTAATACTCCAGGCCCAGATGCGTAATCAACTCCTCGCCCTGGATGTAGCGCAGCGTGTTCTTCAGCTTCATGGACTGAATAAAAAGATCATGCTCTGGATACAGCCCTTCTCGTGTCATCGGCGACTTGAAGAAGAAGCTGAGCCACTCCTGGATGCCGATGCCACGCAGCTCTTCGGCACGCTTGGCAAGATCGAGGAACAACACCAGATCGAGCGCGATGGGTGCGGCCAGAATCGAGTCGCGGCAGAGAAAATCCACCTTGATCTGCATCGGATAGCCGAGCCAGCCAAATATGTCGATGTTATCCCAGCCCTCTTTGTTGTCGCCACGCGGTGGATAGTAGTTGATGCGCACCGTGTGGTAGATGTTGCCGTAAAGCTGCGGGTACAGCTCCGGCTGCAGAATGAAGTCCAGCACGCCCAGCTTGGACTCTTCCTTGGTCTTGAAGGATTCTGGATCGTCCAGCACTTCCCCATCGCGGTTGCCAAGAATGGTCGTCGAGTACCAGCCGCTAATGCCCAACATGCGCGCCTTAAAGGCTGGCGCCAGCACAGTTTTAATCAGTGTCTGGCCGGTCTTGAAGTCCTTGCCGCAGATGGGAGCGTTGTTCTTCTTGGAAAGCTCCTGCATCACCGGCAAATCCACGGTTAGATTCGGCGCGCCGTTGGCGAAGGGAATGCCTTCCATCAAAGCGGCGTAAGCATAAATCTGTGAGGGAGCAATGGCGGGATCGTTGGCTTCCAAACCTTTTTCAAAAGAAGCCAGAGTGGCATGCACAGCCGTCGGTTCAATAAAGATTTCCGTCGAGCCGCACCAGATCATCACCTGACGCGCAGTCTTCTTCTTAAACTCGCGGATATCCGCACGCACCTGCTCGGCCAAGTCGCGCTTGTTCTTGCCCTGTTTCACATGCGTACCGTGCAAGCGCTTGACGTAGTGCTGATCAAAGACCGCCGGCATAGGCTGGATCGACTCCAAAAACGGACGGATAGATTCCAGCAGATCCTTGTCGAGCACCTTGGCCGTGCTGGCAGCCTCATACATGTTGCTGGGGAAGATGTCCCAGCCGGTAAAGACAACGTCATTCAAATCCGCCAGCGGAATAAAATCCTTGACCAGCGGCGTGCGGTTTTCGGTCCGCTTACCCAGGCGAATCGTGCCCATTTGCGTGACGGAACCAATCGGCTGCGCCAAGCCTTTGCGAACGGCCTCAACGCCAGCCATAAATGTTGTGGCCACAGCTCCCATGCCGGGGATCATGATGCCGAGTTTGCCCTGGGCGGGCGCAATTGTGTTCGCTCCGGCTGGCATATTGCTGCCGGTTTCCTTTGCTGACATGCTTTTTTGAACCATCCTTACGTGGAATATCAGTTAATGGTGGACACATTAGTGTCCACCTTGGAGTGCACGTTTGGCAAATGCGGCCCATCTTCGTGCCGATATTTGAGCGATTGAAACACGCCGGGTAGTGGCCGCACCGGAAAAGTGGGATGCTATACTCGCCCAAGTCCTGCGTCTCAACCGGCTCCATGCGCGTACTCCTCATTGACGGCCATCCGGACAAGAACCGCCTCACCAGTGCCCTACTGGCGCACTACGCACAATCGCTGCCCGCTGGCATCGAGGCGCAGATGATCGCCGTCCGCGATCTGCAATTTGATCCGAACCTGAGGCATGGCTATGCCCAGCAGCAACCATGGGAGCCGGACCTGGAAAATTTGGCTGCGGCCGTCCGAGCCTGTGACCATCTTGTCATTGCTTTCCCGCTGTGGTGGGGCGCAGAGCCTGCACAACTCAAAGGCTGTCTGGAGCGGCTATTTTTACCTGGATTTGCATTTCAGTATCACCAACACAACGTCTTTTGGGATCGACTGCTCACGGGCCGTTCTGCAGATGTTTTGATCACGCTGGATACGCCGCTGTTCTATCTACGCTGGTTTCTGGGCAACCCAGTGGGCAGGCGCTGGCGGCATCAGGTGCTGGGTTTTTGCGGCTTTCGGCCTGTGCGGATTCTCTACTGCGGGCCAACGCGTCGCGGCAAGGCAAAGCCATTGATGGCTGGCTGGAAAAAGAAGATCGCGCGAGCTGCCGCCAGCTTCCGCTGAAGACTGCAAAGCCAGCGAAAAATGCGAATCAAATTTTAAGCAGAGTGTTTGGCAAAGCGTTCGCGCAATTCGCCGGGCAGGCGCTGTTGCAGGGCTTTGGCCTGCTCGGTCAAAAAGCTGGGAGCGGGCGTCGCGACGGCCACCAGAATCCACGCCAGCGTGGAAGCCAGCAGGCCCAATACTGCAAACAATTGCACCGTTACGGCCAGGGAGACCTGCCGCATCTGCAAATGCATCAGCACCCAGCCGCGCAGCGGCTCAAAGCGATGCAACACCGCCAGCGCCAGCAGAAAAATGGTGGTGGAAAGCGTCGTGACTCCGATGAGGATCACGTCGATCGTTCGGTGCAGATTCTGCCGGAACTGGCAGTGGGAACAGTGGTGCAGGTGCTCTTCGTAATCCCTGCGCATGTCGGTATGCAAACCAGAGATGTCGTATCTCCACCCGGAGAGGATGTCTCCCACGGTTGGATCGATACACTGGCTGCCCGGCACACCCGGATTGCTCTGCGATGTAGCCATCCTTATGATTATAGCGCAGTTGTTGGCATCGTGCGAGAAAAATCCCAGCTCATTTTCCATACAACTCATGCCGGTCCGGCTAGAGCGTAATCGCTTCTAATGGCGTTGTTTGGCTGGCCAGAAGCACTTGGCAGCCTCCGCCATGTGCGCGGTTTTTCAAAGCACGCTCGGCGCTCAATCGCGCCAGCTCCGGCAGATTGTTGCTTTGCGACAAATGCGCCAGCACCACCCAGCGAGCGTGGCCGTCGTAGACCTCAGAGAGATATTCGGCGGCGGCATCGTTGGAAAGATGACCCACGCGCGAAAGCACGCGCTGCTTGACCGACCAGGGATAAGGCCCGTCACGCAGCATCTCTACATCGTGGTTGGATTCGAGAATCAGCAGGTCAGCCCGCTGTAACTGCTCCTGCACATTCGGCGGCATATAGCCCAAGTCCGTGGCCACGGCGATACGCATGCCCTCCGCCTCAAAGATAAAACCAACGGGATCCGCCGCACCATGTGGAATGGTGAACGGCGTGACGGCACTGTCGCCGATGGTAAACGGTTTGCCGGCGGAGAAAAACTCCAGCGCAGGCAAGGCCGTGGAAAATTCCTCTTCCAGCAACGCTGGTTGTTCCGCGCTGGCGACCAGCGTGCTGACGGCCCCAACCGCGCTCAATTCTTCTGCATCCTCAGCAGCATTGTCGAAGGTAGAGTCGGCTATGGCAGCCCTCCGCTTGCGCTCTTCCAACCAAGCGGCATAGCCCATCGTCTTACGAGGGGTCAAAATGCGCTTCCAAGCCGCGTGCGTCGCGCCGGTAAAATAAGTGGGGATGCGGAAGCGGCGCGCCAGAACCGATACGCCCTGGATGTGATCCTGATGCTCATGCGTGATGAGCAGACCGTCAACCTTCTCCGGGTCTTCCCCGGCATAGCGCATGCGCTTGACGATTTCACGGCAACTCAGGCCGGCGTCCACCACCAGGCGGGTACGCTCCGTGCGGATGACCGTACAGTTGCCTTTGGAGCCTGACGCCAATACCGAGCAGCGGAACATGCTCTCAGACTAACGCAGATAGACTGCGGCTGCTGGATGGAATATCCACAAAAAACGCAGTCTATTTTTCCGCAGCCGAGGCCAGGCGTGCTTCGGCATCTTGCAGAACACGATTCGCCTCGCGGTAGAGCTTTGACTCCGCGCCCGCGTCATTCCACAGCTTTTGGCCACGTTCCAGTTCGCGCTGCGCAGCGGCCACGTCGATGGCGTTGGGGGCCACCACGCTTTCCGCAAGAATTGTCACACGATCCGGCAGCACTTCAGCAAATCCCCAAGCAACAAAGAAGCGCTGCTCTCCCACGCTGCCGCCGTGCAGGCGCACCTCACCGGCACCCAGCTCGGTTAGCAGCGGAGCGTGGCCGTAGAGCGCCTCCAGCGAGCCGGAGCGAGCCGGCAGCTCCACCGCGCTGGCCGTGCCGTCAATGAAGACCTGATCCGGCGTCACCAGCCGGATGCGCAATTCGTTTTGTGCTGCTTCTGCCATCGTTGTTTCCAATGCCTCGCCTTAGGCGGATTGCAGTTTCTTGGCCGCTTCCAGCACGTCCTCGATCGTTCCCTTCAAGTAGAAAGCCTGCTCGGGCACGTTGTCGTGCTTGCCTTCAATAATCTCCTTGAAGCTGCGCACAGTATCGGCAATCTTGACGTAGCAGCCGGGGATGCCAGTGAACTGTTCGGCCACGTGGAAGGGCTGAGAAAGAAACTTCTGCACCTTGCGCGCGCGCGAAACGGTCAGCTTGTCCTCTTCTGACAATTCGTCAATGCCAAGAATTGCGATGATGTCCTGCAGGTCTTTGTAGCGCTGCAAAATGCGCTTGACGCCCTGGGCAACTTCATAGTGCTCCTGGCCAACCGC
>DAHUZD010000024.1 GCA_027306745.1 Acidobacteriaceae bacterium | reverse complement strand
GTGTACGCGCGCCTCCGGGGTCTTGCCCTGGTGTTGCAGTGCGGCGGCCAGGCCGTACTCGGCCGAGGCGTCATTGGCGCTGAGCTGTAAAGCGTGCTTGAACTGCTCCTCTGCGTTGGCGTAATTGCCTAACTGCAATTGTGCGCGTCCGCTCATATACTGCGCATCGGCGTCGTTCGGAGCGAGCGCAGCGGCGCGGGCCAGCTCTTGCCCCGCTTGCGCCGTCTTGCCTGTGCGCAAGTCCAGCAGCCCCAGGCAATACCAGGCCCGCGGATTGTTGGTCTCGCGTTGAGTCACATCGCGCAACACGGCGGCCGCATCCTCCTCCTTGCTTGCGTAAAGCAGCGCAATGCCGTCGTTGACAGCGGCGGTGGTGAGTGATGGATCGGCGTGAAGCGCAGCGGCAAACTCCTGCGCAGCGTCCGCATAGCGTTGTTGGTTCATGCGCGCTGTGCCCAGATTGTTGAGCCGTAGCGCCTCCGCATAAGCGCTGGCGGACGGAGCCTGCGCTGCATGCGCCTGCGCAGCCACGAGCAACGCCGCAGTGGACAGAGCGATGCGCAGGGGGGTGCGATTGGTCGGAACTGAAGTTGCAACCCATCTACGAACAAAGTGCAGCATGAGGCTCTCCTGAGGGGGTGGCGGGCCATGCCGCCAAAGCGGATTGCAATGTCTGCGCTACTGCGGCAATCTGCGCCGGTGCAATCTGGGTGAAAAACGGCAGCGCCAGTGTGCGTGCGGCGTGCGATTCCGTAACGGGCAGCGCATGACGATGCCGCCACGCTGCATAACAAGGTTGTTGGTGGATGGGAGAAAAGTAGCGCCCACAGGCAATGCCTTGTGCGGCCAGCGCAGAGAGCAAGGCGTCGCGGTCGTGCTGCGAGAACTCCGCGCTTAGGCGAGCCACATAGACAAACCAACTGATGTGGCGCGCGGGCAAGGTGAGCGGCGGCAGCAACAGGCGTGCTTCGTCGCGCAATGCCTCGTCATAAGCGCGTGCAACCCGCTCGCGCTGAGCAAGGATGGCATCGATGCGCTGCATTTGCGCGATACCCAGGGCACAGGCCAGCTCCGAAAGCCGGTAGTTGTAGCCCAACTCTTGATGATCGAACCAATCGCCGCCGCTGCGTCCCTGATTGCGCAGTGCGCGCAGGCGCGCGGCCAGCTTGGCATCATGTGTGACGATCATGCCGCCTTCGCCGGTGGTGATTTGCTTGTTGGGGTAAAAGGCAAAGACGCCCGCATCGCCAAAGCTGCCAACTTTTTTCCCGGCGTACTCCGCGCCGAGGGCTTCACAGGCATCTTCGACAATCAGCAAATTGTGTTTGCGCGCCAGAGCGAGAATCGGCTCCATCTCCGCCGGAATGCCAAAGGTGTGCACGGCAAGAATTGCGCGCGACTGCGGCGTGATGGCGGCAGCGATTTTTTCAGGATCGATATTCAATGTAACTGGATCGATGTCCAGAAAGACGGGAGTCGCGCCGACAAAGCGAATCGCGTTCGCTGCGGCGATAAAGGTGAAGGAGGGAACGAGGACCTCATCGCCTGCACCGATGCCGAGTGCCAGCAGGCACAGGTGCAACCCTGCCGTGCCGGAGCTGACGGCGACGGCGTGGGGCATGCCTATGTAGTTTGCGATGCAATGCTCAAACTCTTCCAGTCCGGGGCCAAGGCTCAGGCGTCCGCTGCGCAGCACAGAGACGACCGCTTCAATCTCTGCTTCGCCAATGTCGGGCGCAGAGAGTGGAATTTGCAGCGCATTGGGTGGGAGCACGTTCACGCGGACACAAACTCCAGCATGGATTTTGAAATCGGCTGCGCGCGCTTGAGCAGCAAAATTTCTGCGGACGGCAGTGTGGTGAGCACAGAGACAATCTTTTCCGATGCGTGGCCCTCGCCATAAGGATTGCGCATTCCTGCGATACTCTGGCGAAACTCCACACTGGCTGCTTTGCGGATGGCCGCGAGAATTGTGGTTGGTTGCGCATCCGCATCCAGCACATTCGCTGGCCGCTCGCGCCCCTGCTGGCGTATGCCGACGTTGACCGTTGGCAGCGCGAAGGAGGCTGTCTCCATAATGCCGCTGCTGGAGTTGCCCACGAATAGATCGGCCTCGCGCAGCAGGCTCCAATAGGTCACCGCGTCGAGATTGACGAAGAGATGTCCGCTGCCACGCCGCGCCAAAAAATCCTCCGTGCGACGAATCAATGCGCGTCCTCCCGCATCGGCGTTGGGATAGCAAAAGAACAAGCGGCCTTGGGTTTGTTCCAGCGCGGCAAAGAGAGCCTCAGCCTCGCGCGTTGTGTCCTGAGCCAGCGTGACCGGATGATAGGCCAGGACAACGATGCGTTCCTTTTCAGGCCGGGCTGCAGAGGTTTTTTCTGGCAGCGCGATGTGCAGCTTTGACTCCAGCTCCGCGCGGGTGAGCAGCGCACTGTGGCGCAGGTGGTCAATGGAGGGCGCACCGGCGCGATGCACGCGCCACGACTCTTCGCCCATGGCAATCACGCGCCGCCGACCCTCTTCTGTGGAGGTGAAGTGTACGTGCGCCATCATTGTCAGCGCATTGCGCACGGCGTTGTCGATGGCGCCCTCGCTGATCTCGCCGCCTTCAATGTGCGCAATGGGAATGCGCAATGCCAGCGCCACAGACGCGGGCGCAAGCATCTCATAACGGTCGGCGATGAGCAGCAGTAAATCCGGGCGCAGGCTGCTGAGCGCATCGGCCAGGCCCAGTGCGGCCACACCGATGGTTTTGGCCATGCCCACATCGCTGTCCGAGGAAAGCAGGCATTCGATACGCGCGTGGATGGGAATGCCGTCGCGTTCGATCTCCTGCACCGTCGAGCCAAACTCCGGCGAGAGATGCGCGCCCAAAACGATCAGGCGCAGATCAACGTCAGGATGCTCCGCCAAGGCCCGCAGCAGCCAGTGGAGATGGCTGTAATCGGCGCGTGAGGTGGTGACCACGGCGATGCGGCACTGGCGTGTTTGCTTGGCGTTCATCGGTGCGTCTCCGCAGGGGCCAGCTCGTCTGCATCCACTGCGCAGGCGTCTGCTTCCTGATGGCCTGGCGCATACTCCGGCACCATGCGGCGCACGCAGGCCAACGCGGCGGGCAGATTTCGCTGCGCAACGGCCTCGGCCAATGCATGCAGAGAGGCGGAGAGATTTTCAATGGATGGCCGGGGCGTTTGTACGCGCAGAAAGTGATCGGAGTCAGCAGGATTCGGATCGAAGGTCTCCTGCGGAGCCAGCAGCGACTCGGTTAATTTTTCTCCCGGGCGCAGGCCGGTGTACTGGATATTTACGGTCGCAGGCGCATTCATTTCTGCAAGCAGCCGGTGGGCTAGATCCAGAATTTTTGTTGGGGCGGCGATGCGCGGCAGATAGAGTCCGCTGCCCACTCCGGGGTTGGCGATGGCCCGCAGCAAGGCAACGGCCTGCGGCAAGTCTATAAAGTACCGCTCAGCTTCCGGGTGGGTAATGGTCAACGGTCCGCCGTGCGCAATCTGCTGCAAAAACAGAGGCACCACGCTTCCCGGCGCTCCATATACATTCACCAGCCGTGCCACTTTGGTTTGCAGCGCGGGGTGGGTGTTGGCCAGCACGATCTGCTCCGCGATGCGTTTGGACGCGCCCATGATGCCGCAGGGATGAGCCGCTTTGTCTGTGGAGAGCAAAAGAAATTGTTCGGTTGTGGCGTGGCGCTGCGCCGCCTCCAGCATGGTGCGGGTGCCTAGGGCATTGTTGCCCAGCGCGGCCAAAGGATTGGATTCCAGCAGCGGCACATGCTTGCAGGCGGCGGTGTGGAAGATGATTTGCGGCGCGTGCGTGGCGAAGAGTTCGTCGAGCAGAGCGGCGTCCGTCACGCTACCCAGAATCGCCGTACGCGCCATGCCGGGCTGCGCCGTCTGCAATGCGGAGTCGATCGCGTACAGATAGCTTTCCGCGGCGGCCAGCAGT